>NZ_JBYOJR010000005.1:0-276978 GCF_057798915.1 Cupriavidus sp. 22TCCZM01-5 | reverse complement strand
CAGCCCCAACACGATCTTCGCCCCGGTCACGCAGGTCGATGCCTCGACCCGCACCGACGTCGACATGAAGAGCGTGACGAACACCATCAACAACGTGGGCGGCATGGTCGCGGCCCTGCAGCACTGATCCGCCGATCCAACCCGTTCAGCCCAACCAGCCTACCCAGGAGACCATCATGTCCTTGACCATCCAGAACCTGCCGCTCGAACAAGACCTTGACCACGCCAAGATGGGCGCCGTGCGCGGCGGCAGCGTCTTCGTGAATTCCGCCATCAACGCCATCACCGGCGGCTCGGGCGTGTCGTTCGCCAGCCCGAACACCATCGTCGCGCCGGTCACGCAGGTCGATGCCTCGACCCGCACCAATGTCGACCTGAAGAGCATGACGAACACCATCAACAATATCGGTGGCATCGTGCAGGCCCTGCAGCACTGAGCCACGCGAAACGCGGACGCCGCCCCCCTGGCGCCCCGCCTCCCGCGAAGGACCGCCCTTGGGCGGTCCTTCGTTCTTGTGAGGCGCAAGCCCAGGACTGTGATCCTGCGCGCAGGCGTCATCTGTACCGGCATGCGCCGCGATGTGACCCCAGGCACGCAGCCCCGCTCACGCGCGGGAGGAATGCCCCGAAGTTGCTGCCAGTCCGGCAAAGACAACCCTCGCCCGAACTGAGCTTCACCGCTTCCCCGAAAACTGTATCCCTCCCGCACAGGCTGTATTCCCTACCCTTCTCCGTAATGTCGCGCGCACCGCCAGCATGCCGGCGGCAACCCCCACGGAGAGCACATCGATGCATGGACTTACAGCTCTGGAACTCGCCAGAATCCAGTTCGGATTCACGGTTTCCTTTCACATACTCTTTCCCGCCATCACCATTGGCCTGGCGTGCTTCCTCGGTTTCCTGGAAGCGCGCTGGCTGCTCACGAAGGACACGGTCTACCGCACCCTCTACCAGTTCTGGGTCAAAATCTTCGCCCTGAACTTCGGCATGGGCGTCGTGTCCGGCCTGGTCATGGCCTATGAGTTCGGCACCAACTGGTCGTTCTTCTCGCAGTTCGCGGGCGGCGTGACCGGCCCCCTGCTGACCTACGAAGTGCTGACCGCGTTCTTCCTGGAGGCGGGCTTCCTCGGCGTGATGCTGTTCGGCTGGAACCGCGTCGGGCCGGGGCTGCACTTCTTCTCGACAGTGATGGTGGCGCTCGGCACCATGATCTCGTCGACGTGGATCCTGGCCTCCAACAGCTGGATGCACACGCCCGCGGGCTACGCCATCGTCGCCGGCAAGGTGGTGCCGACCGACTGGCTGGCCGTGATCTTCAATCCGTCGTTCCCGTACCGCCTCGCGCATATGGTGATTGCCGCGCTGCTGTCGACCGCCCTGTTCGTCGCCGCGGCGTCAGCCTGGCAGCTGCTGCATGGCCGCGCCGTGCCGGCCGCGCGGAAGATGCTGTCGCTGGCGCTGTGGATGGTCCTGATCTCGGCCCCGCTGCAGGCGGTGGTCGGCGACGCCCATGGCCTGAACACGCTCGAATACCAGCCCGCCAAGATCGCGGCGCTGGAGGGCCACTGGAATACCGCGGCAAAGGACGACAAGAATGGCTTTCCGCTGATCGTCTTCGGCATTCCCGACATGGAGCGCGAGGAGACGCGCTATGCGATCGAGATCCCGCGCCTGGGCAGCCTGATCCTCACGCACACCCTGGACGGCCAGATCCGCGGCCTGAAGGACTTCCCCAAGGCCGACCGGCCTAACGCCACGGTGCTGTTCTTCACGTTCCGCACCATGGTTGGCCTGGGCGTGCTGATGATCCTGTTCGGCCTGCTCGGCTGGCTGCTGCGCCGCAACGGCGTCGTGTACCGGTCGCGCGCCTTCCTGCGCTTCGCCGTGGTGATGGGGCCGGCCGGCCTGATCGCACTGCTGGCGGGCTGGATGACGACCGAGATCGGCCGCCAGCCGTGGGTGGTCTACGGCCTGCTGCGCACGACGGATGCCGTGTCGGCGCACGCGGCCGCCCCGGTCGCGCTGTCGCTGGCGCTGTTCGTGGTGGTCTATTTCGTCGTCTTCGGCGTGGGCATCCGCTACATGCTCAAGCTGGCGAGCGCCGGCCCCGTGGCCGACACGCACGCGCACGGCCATCCGAATCCCTATGGGCCCGGCACCGTCGGCACCGTTCCGGCCGCCGTCAGCGCAGCCTCCGCACGCACCGCCATGGCCCCGCACGGCCACCGCAACTCCTGAACAGGTGATCAATATGGGTATCAACCTTCCTGCCATCTGGGCCTGCCTGATCTTCTTCGGCGTGATGATGTACGTCATCATGGACGGATTCGACCTGGGCATCGGCATCCTGTTTCCGTTCGTCGGCGATCGCCATGACCGCGACGTGATGATGAACACCGTCGCGCCGGTCTGGGACGGCAACGAAACCTGGCTGGTGCTTGGCGGCGCGGCGCTGCTCGGCGCCTTTCCGCTGGCCTATTCGGTGCTGCTCAGCGCGTTCTACCTGCCGCTGATGCTGATGCTGCTGGGCCTGATCTTCCGCGGCGTGGCGTTCGAGTTCCGCTTCAAGGCCAGCGACCGCAGCCGCCCGTACTGGGACGCCGCCTTCACGTGGGGCTCGGTCGTCGCGGCGTTCTTCCAGGGTGTGACGCTTGGCGCCTATATTGATGGCATTGCCATGCAGGGCACGACCTACACCGGCGGCGCGCTCGACTGGCTGGCACCGTTCCCGATCTTCACCGGCGTCGGGGTCGTCATTACCTACGCCTTCCTCGGTGTCACCTGGCTCATCATGAAGACGGAGGGCCGGCTGCAATGGACCATGCTGCGCGTGACCAACGTGCTGACCGGCGTGATGGTGGCGATGATCGCCGCGGTGAGCATCTGGACGCCGCTGACGCACCCCGGGATCGCCGCGCGCTGGTTTGCGCTGCCCAACGTGTTCTTCTTCCTACCCGTGCCGCTGCTGGTACTGGGCGCGGCCGTCGGCATCCAGCGCTCGCTGCACGGGCGCCCGAACGTCGCCCCGTTCCTGTACGCGCTGCTGATGGTCTTCATGGGCTACACCGGCCTGGCGATCAGCGTGTGGCCCAACATCATCCCGCCGTCGATCTCGATCTGGGCCGCATCGTCGCCGCCGCAGAGCCAGGGCTTCGCGCTGGTCGGCACCCTGTTCATCGTGCCCATCATCCTGGCGTACACGTCGTGGTCCTACTACGTGTTCCGCGGCAAGGTCCGTCGCGGCGAGGGGTACCACTGATGGCCAGGATCATGAAATCGCCGCTGACGAGCCGCCTGGGCTGGCTGCTGGCGCTCTGGGCGGCGGGCGTCGGCACGGTCTTCGTCTTTGCCTGCCTGATGCGGCTGCTGATGCGCGCGGCCGGTCTTTCAAGCTGAGCGCGGGGCATGCCAGCATCCGGCACTTCCACCCGCGCCAGGCCGCCAGCCAGCCGTACCGGCGGTGCGGCTTGCGCCCTGGCGGCGGCCTGGGCCGCGCGGCCGGACCTGGCACCGTGGATCCATTCGCTCAAGGTGTTCGGCGCCGCCATGCTCGCGCTGTACGCGGCCCTGGCGCTTGGCCTGCCGCGGCCGTACTGGGCCCTGGCCACGGTGTACCTGGTATCCAGCCCGCTCGCCGGGGCCACCTACGCCAAGGGCACTTACCGCGTGGCCGGCACGCTGCTCGGCGCCTTGTGCGCGGTGGCGCTGGTGCCGCTGCTTATCGACGAGCCCGTGCTGCTGATGGCGGCCATCGCCTGCTGGACCGGCACCCTGCTCTACCTGTCCCTGCTGGAGCCGGCACCGCGCAACTACATCTGCCTGCTGGCCGCGTACACGCTGCCGATCGTGGCGCTGCCGACCGTCACGGTCCCCGGTACGGTCTTTGCCGTCGCGCTGGCCCGGATCGAGGAAATCGTGATCGGCATCGTCTGCGCCAGCGTGGTCAGCGCCGTGGTATTTCCCGTCCGCACGCGGCCCGCGCTGGCGGCCCGGGCGTCCACGTGGCTGTCGCACGCTGCCCGCTGGATCCAGGACATGCTCGGCGCCGGCGTGAGCCCGGCGCGCCGCCATGACAGCTTCAGCGTGCTGGCCGCCGACATCGTCGCGATGGAAACCCAGCTTGCACAACTTGCCTATGAAACCGATGGCGCACCGGCGCTGCGGCATGCCCGCGCGCTGCACCAGCGGATGGCCGCGCTGCTGCCGCGCGTGCTGGCGCTGGCCGATGCCGTCGCCGCGCTGCGTCAGTCGCAGGAAGGCCTGCCCGATGCGGTAGCACAGCGTCTGGGCGCTACCGTGGCGTGGATTGGCGGCGCGCCCGGTGCCAGCCGCCCGCTGAGCGCTTGCCGCCCGGCCAGTTCGACGCCGCCCGCCACGGCGGGCTGGCATGCGCGGCTGGTGGCAGCCGCCAGCGAGTATCTCGACGAACTGGACGACCTGTGGCAGGACTGCCGCCTGTTGCAGGCCAGCCTGCAACCGGGCGGCGCCGAGCCCGCCGTGCTCCGCTATCGCGTCGAGCCCGCGGGACAGGACCGGCACCACGACCACGCGCGGCTCCTGTTTCGCGCCATGACCGCGGGCACGGCGACGCTGGTCGCCGGCCTGCTGTGGATGGCGTCGGGCTGGGTGGACGGCGCCGGCCCCGTCGGGCTGGCGGCGCTGGCAAGCTGCTTCATCGCCACCGCCGACCAGCCGCGGCTGATGGCCAGGCGCGTGGTGGTGTGGAGCATGGCCTGTGCGCTGCTGGCCTGGTACTACCAGTTCGTCGTGCTGGTGCTGGCCCATGACTTCAGTTCGCTGGCGCTGCTGCTGTTCTGGCCCTACCTCGTCATCGGGGCGCTGACGACGCAATCGCGCTACGCGCTGTTCGGCGTGCTGCTTGCGGTCACGTCGGCGTCGTTCGCCGGCATGCCGCAGTTCAGTGCCGCGCACTTTGCCGACATCTTCAACAGCAGCCTGGCCAGCCTGGCGGCGCTGTGCTTCTCCGCACTGTGGGCCGCGCTGATGCAGCCATTCGGCCGCCAGCTCGTGGCTTACCGGCTGGCCCGTGCCAACTGGCGCGACATCGCGCTGGTGGCCCACCCGCGCGCGCCGGTCAACAGTGCGCTGCTGCGCGGCCGCATGCTCGACCGCCTGCTGCGGCAGTGGCCGCCGGTGGCCGGGCGGCATCGCACCGGCGGCAGCGTCGCGGCGTTCCTGGTCGAATCCGCCGCCCTCGTCCTGCGGCGCGGCTGCGTGGACCTGCCTGCCGCGCGCCGCCGCGCCGTCGAGCGGGCGCTGGCCGGCGTTGCCCGCTACTACCGCCACTGCTCGCATGCCGGCCACGAAGTCGCGCCGCCGCCCGCGCTGGCCGCCAGGCTCGACGCGGCCTGGACTGCGCTCGCCGAGCCGTCGGGCAGCTACCCGCGCGCCGCGCTGGCAGCGCTCGCCAGCGTGCGCCTGGCACTGTATCCGCCCCGTGCCCCGACCGATGGAGAGTCCCATGCACGCCACTGAATTCAATGTGTACGGCGTGTTCGTACCAGCCACGCTGGTCTGGATGCTGGCCGCATTCGCCGTCACCGCCGGCATGCGCGCGGTGCTCGACCGCCTTGGCCTCTACCGCTTCGTGTGGCACCGGTCGCTGTTCAATTTCTCGCTCTACATCCTCGTGCTGGGCACGATGGTCGCGTTTGTCTGGGAGGTTCCATCATGCATCGCAAGTTTTCGCTGATCGTCCCCGTCGCCGTGACGCTGATCTTCGTGGCGGCGGCTGCGCTGACGGCGTGGCACCTGTGGCAGTACTACACCGGCGCGCCATGGACGCGCGACGGCCGGGTCCGTGCCGACGTGGTGCAGGTGGCACCCGATGTGTCGGGACTCGTCGCCGAGGTACTCGTCACCGACAACGCCCGCGTAAAGCGCGGACAGGTACTGTTCGTGGTCGACGAGGCGCGCTTCCGCGTGGCGCTGAAGCAGGCGCAAGCCGCAGCGGCGGCTGCGCACGCGGCCTTGGCCCATGCAGGCAAGGCGGACATGAGCGCCGCGCAGGCGCGCGCCGACCAGGCCGACGCTGCGGCCGAGGCAGCCAGCCTCGACCTGGCCCGCTGCCGCGTGGCCAGCCCCGTGGACGGTCACGTCGCGGACCGCCTGCCCCGCGCCGGCGACTTCGTGAACCGCGGCCGCCCGGCGCTGTCGGTGGTGGCCAGCGGGTCGCAGTACGTGGAGGGCTATTTCGAGGAAACCAAGCTGCCGGCGATCCGCGTCGGCGCAGTGGCCGACGTGCGCATCATGGGCCAGGGCACGGCATTGCACGGGCACGTCCTGAGCATCGCGCCGGGCATCGACGACCAGGACCGCGGCAGCGGGCCGAACCTGCTCCCCACCGTCAACCCGACCTTCAACTGGGTGCGCCTTGCGCAACGCATTCCGGTCCGCATTGCGCTGGACGAGGTTCCGCCGGGCACGCATCTCGTGGCTGGCCAGACCGCCACGATCCGCATACGGACGCCGCGCGAGTAAGGCCGCCGCGCCCCGGCCGAACTGTTCTGCTGCCGGCGCTGGCGATTTGTGCCCTCTGCCCGCGGCCTTCCATCCCTACCATGGCTGCATGGATCGCCACCGCCCTCGGGAGAACCCCATGCAAGCCGCGCCAATGCACTCTTTGCCCGCAGTCAGCCGTCCCCCAGCCCCGGAACGGGCCGCCTGCCGTGACCAGCTCGGCAGGCCGCTGAAGGATCTGCGCCTGTCGGTGATCGATCAATGCAACTTCCGCTGCACCTACTGCATGCCCAAGGCGCGCTTCGGGCGCGACTACCCGTTCCTGACGCCAGCACAACGGCTGTCGGACAAGGAACTGCTCGAGATCGCTCGCGGCTTCGTCAGCCTTGGCGTAGAGAAGGTGCGCCTGACGGGTGGCGAGCCGCTGCTGCGCAAGGGGATCGAGTCAATAGTGGAAGGCATTGCCTCCCTGCGCACGCCCGAAGGCCGGCAGGTGGAAGTAGCCATGACCACCAACGGCAGCCTGCTGGCGCGCAAGGCGCGCTCGCTGCGCGACGCGGGCCTGGGCCGCGTGACGGTCAGCCTGGACAGCCTGGACGACCGCACCTTCCGCGCCATGAACGATGTCGATTTCCCGGTCGGCCGCGTGCTCGAAGGCATCGAGGCCGCGGTCGCGGCAGGCCTGGCCCCGGTCAAGGTCAACTGTGTGGTGGAGCGCGGCACCAATGACGCGCAAGTGCTGCCGCTAGTTGCGCACTTTCGCGGCAGCGGCGTGACGCTGCGCTTCATCGAATACATGGATGTGGAAGGCCCGAGTGCGTGGTCTCAGTCCCGGGTGGTGCCGTCCGACGAGCTCCGCGCGATGGTCGAGCGCGCGCATGCGCTGGTTCCTGTGGTCCGGCGCGCCAGCGAGACATCGAGCAACTACCTGCTCGCCGACGGCAGCCTCAGGCTCGGCTTCATTTCCAGCGTGTCGCACCCGTTCTGCGGCGACTGCACGCGCGCACGCGTGTCGGTCGATGGCCGCCTTTTCCTTTGCCTGTTTGCCACGCAATCGGTGGACTTGCGTTCCCACCTGGCCACAAGCCGTCCGGCCGAAGCCGTCGCCAATGCGGTCCGCAAGGCATGGCAAGCACGCGGTGATCGCTATTCCGAACTGCGCGAGGAACGCCGCGCCAGCGGCAAGCGGCACTACCCGACGGTGCGCATGTCCCTGGTTGGCGGCTGATCCGGGCCCGGCTCAGGCCGGGTCGGAAAACAACTGCTCGGCCAGGTCCGTGCCCTCCTGCGTCAGGCTGGCGTGGCCACGGCCATCTTCTTCGATGCTGACCTCGGCCAGCCCCGCCGACTGAAGCTGCGTCAGTACGCGGCGCAGCACACTCATCGGCAACTGCGCGCGCTTGGCAAGCTTGGCGAGCGACCAGGGGCCGCGGCCTTCGCCGATTGCGGCCTCCCTCAGCACCAGCAGCACGTCAACGATGGCCGGATCGATATCCTCGCCGTCTCCGGCCCTTTTCCTTTCGTCGGTCATATTCGTCACGGTCCGCATGCCCCCGGCCGTTGCGCCAGCAGATGCTGCGCGATCTTGCCGAGGGTCTGCACGGCGGTCTCGATGCCGGACGACCATTCCGCGCTGTAGTTGAGGCGAATGCAATTCCGGTACGTTGCCGCGGGCGAGAACATATGCCCCGGCGCGACCGTGATGCGGTGCTCCAGCGCCGCGTGGTACATCTCCATGGCATCGATGCCGTCCGGAAGCTGCACCCACAGCACATAGCCCCCGGCGGGCCGCGACGTGGTCGTGCCCTCCGGGAAGAACCGCCGCACCGCCGCGGCCATGATATTGGCCTGCTGCGCGTAGGCCTTGCGCACGCGCCGCAGGTGGAAGTCATAGCCGTCGTTCTTGAGGAACTCGGCAATCGCCAGTTGCGGGATGGCCGGAGTCGTCAGCGTATTCAGGAACTTGAGGCGCTCGACCGCGCCGCGATAGCGGCCCGGCAGCGCCCAGCCGATACGGTAGGCATTGGTCAGCGTCTTGGAAAATGACGAGCAGTGCAGCACGATGCCGGCCGTGTCAAAGGCCTTGAGCGAGCTGGGATGCGATTCGCCGTAGTAAAGCTCGCCATAGACATCGTTCTCGATGACGGGAATGTCCTTGGCGGTCAGCATTGTCACCAGCGTGCGCTTCTTCTCGTCCGACATCTGGAAGCCAAGCGGATTCTGGAAATTGGGCATCACCATGCAGGCCGCGACGTCCTTCTCGTCGATCAGCCGCGCCAGCGCGTCGATGTCGATGCCTTCGACCGGGTCGGTCGCCACTTCGATCGCGCGCATGCCCAGCCGCTCGATCGCATGGAGCATCGCGTAGTAGGTCGGGGACTCCACCGCAATCGTGTCGCCGGGCCTGGCCACGGCCTGCAGGCACAGGTTGATCGCCTCGGTCGCGCCGATGGTGACGATCAGCTCGTTCGGGTTGACCGCGTAGCCGTTCTCCAGGTAGCGCCGCGAGATCTGGCGGATCAGCTCCGGACTGCCGGGCGGCAGGTCGTCCAGCATGGTCCACTTGGCATAGCGGCGCGCGATATTGTTGGCGTACTGGTTGATGCGCTGCCACGGGAACAGCGAGGCATCGGGGTAAGGCGAGCCCAGCGGCACGGCATCGTCCGAGCGGATCGAGCGCAGCGTGGACAGCACCAGCGCGCTGACATCCACCGCGGACGGCTTGGCGCTCGGCCGCGACGGCTGCAGCTCGGCCGCCGGCTCGCCCGGCCGCGCGCGCACGAAGTAGCCGGATTGCGGCCGGCTTTCGATGACACCGCGGCTTTCCAGCAGCACATAGGCGCGGATCACCGTGGTGATGCTCATGCGATGGTGCTGGCTGGCCTGGCGCACGGACGGAATCCGCTCGCCGGGCAGCAGCACGCCCTGCTTCACCAGCGCTTCGATGTCGGCAGCCAGTTTTTCATACAGTTTCACGCCGCGCTCCCCTTGCTGGCGATTCCGGTTCCGCGCTCCCGGGCGATCCATCGCCCGCTCCCCTTGCGCACACTCATCAACTGAGCCAGCGATGGAGATCATAGTACGGCAGCGATACATGGTGGAGGGGACCGGTATTCTGCGGCCCGACCCGCACAAAACCGCTGGCCTGACCGAGCGCGGACACGGCGGCGGCGCCCTGCTGCGTGGCGACCCGGACCACGCTTTCCTGGCCGCCCGGGAAGCCGCCCTCGCCGCCCTCGCCGACGCGCCAGAACGCGTCGCACGGCGGCACGCGCGCCCCGGACAGCGCCGCGCGGACCCGGCTGACCGGCGGGAACAGCCGGCTCCGGCCCTGCAGCCGCCGCAGCAGCGGCGTCACCAGCAGCGCAAAGGTGGTATAGGCCGCGGCGGGATTGCCCGGCAGGCACACCACCGGCTTGCCGCGCAGGCGCCCGACCGTTACCGGCTTGCCGGGCCGCATGTCGACGCCACGGCAAAGCAGTTCGCCGCCAGCCGAGGCCAGCGCCGCGGCCACGAGGTCGCGCTGGCCGACCGAGGCCCCGCCGGTCACGAGCACGAGATCGGCATCGCCGGCCAGCTCGCGCAGCGTATGGTGCAGTGCGCGTTCATCGTCGCGCACATGCCGGTGGCAGCGGACCACGGCGCCCATGGACTGCACCAGCGATTCGAGCATCGGGCCGTTGACGTCGTGCACCTGGTATACGTCGCGCGGCTCGTCATGGGCGGCCACTTCGTCGCCCGACGTCAGGATCGCCACCTCGACCAGCCGCCAGACCGGCACCTGCACCAGGCCTTGCGACGCCAGCGCCGCGATATGACCGGCCTCGATCAGCGTGCCGGCGGGCAACAACAGCTCGCCGCGACGGACATCCTCCCCCTGGCGCCGGATATGCTGGCCCGCGACGGGCGGGCGGTGGCAGGTCATGCCGCGATAGCTCTCCACGGCATCCTCCTGCGCGACCACGGCATCGGCCCCCTGGGGGATCACGCCGCCGGTATAGATGCGGATGGCATGTCCGGGACGCAGTGCCTGCGGCCGCGTGCCGGCATAGACCACCTGCTGCACCGGCAGGCACGCGTCGCCATGGCAGTCCTCGCAGCGCACGGCGTAGCCGTCCATCGCGCTGCGGTCCGCTGCGGGGGTATCGGTCACCGCGGCCAGGTCCTGGGCGAGCACGCGGCCGGTCAGCAGCCCGAGCCACACCGTTTCGGTCTCGCGGACCGGCTCCGCCGCCATCGCGAAGATCGGCTGTGCCTCGTCAAAGCTCAGCATGCCCGGGCTCCCGCCATGGCACGTTCGGCGTCGGTATCGCAGGCAGCGTCCGTATAGTCGACGTAGCCGTCCTTGCGGCAGAAGCTGAGCAGGCGCAGGCCGGCCCGCCCGGCAATGCGGATCGCCAGCGAAGTCGGCGCGGAGATCGTCGCCAGCATCTGGATATTCATGCGCGCGGCCTTGCGCACCAGCTCGTAGCTGGCGCGGCTCGACAGGAAGACGAAGCCGTCGTCCATCGCCACGCGCTGCATCGCCAGGTGGCCGATCAGCTTGTCCAGGCCGTTATGCCGGCCGACATCCTCGAACACGTGCAGGATCTCGCCGCGCGCATCGCACCAGGCAGCCGCGTGGACGCCGCCGGTCTCGCGCATGAGCCGCTGGTGCGACGGCAGCGCCGCCGCCGCGCGCGCGATCATCTCGCGCGTCGGCTGCAGCCGCCTGGCCGGCGCGCGCATGGGCGCGGGCTCCAGGTCGAGCAGTTCAAGGCTCTCGATGCCGCAGACGCCGCAGCCCGTGCGGCCCGCGAGGGCGCGCCGCCGCGCCTTCATGGCGGCAAACGCCTGCTCGCCGATCTGGAGCTGGACTTCGGCGCTATGCGCGAGCACCCGCACTTCGAGGTCGTGGATCTGCTCGTTGCGGCTGACGATGCCCTCGGTCAGGGAAAAGCCCACCGCAAAGGCCTCGAGATCAAGCGGTGTCGCCATCATCACGGCGTGCGAGATGCCGTTGTACACGAGCGCCACTGGAAGCTCTTCGGCCACGTTGTCGACGGCGGCTTGCGGCGCGCCGTCCTTGTGCCGCACGACGCTGCGTGCGGCATAGCCGTGGTGTTCAACCAGTTCGGTGCAATCCATGGGGACCTCGCGAAGATCGATCGCGCGCCGGTACCGGGCCGGCGCCGCGGGAATATTGTGGGAACGGTTGCAGCAATGGTAGGCAGCGGCCACCGCATGCGAGGCATACAGTTGCGCCGCCGCGCGGCATCTACAGATGCGCGCCGGCGCCGCGGCTCACTCGCCGGCGCCGTTCTCGCCGTCGTCGTTGCTGGGGAAGCGGTATTGCCCGTAGCGCAGGATCAGCACGCCGCAGGCCAGCATGACCACGCCGCCGCACAGGGCCAGCATGTGGAACTCGGTCGACTCATTGAAGCGCAGGATCAGGTCGCGCGCGAGCGACACCATGGCGATATACAGCGGGAAGCGCACCGGCAGCTGGCCGAGCTTCAGGTAGCGCCCGACCATGGCCAGCACCTCCAGGTACAGGAACATCAGCAGCAGGTCGGTCAGCGAGACCTTGCCCATGCCGGCGACCTTCCAGCCCTCCTCGGCCATGGCGAACGTCGTGGCCAGGCCGATCACGACCAGGCCAGCCAGTTCCACCACGCCAAGGAAGGATTCGAGGCGCGCGCGCACAGCGCCTGGCCGGGGGCGCGAGCCCGGGATCCGGTTGGTACTCATAGCCGGATCGTCGTCAGGCAGCTGCCGCCGTCTGGTGGGCAGACAGCGTCAGCAGCACGGGCACCGACTTGGACGTGGGCGTGCCGCAGCCGTCGCCGACGCTTTCGAGCGGCACCAGCGGATTGGTCTCCGGGTAGTACGCGCCCACGCAACCCTCCGGAATGTCGTACTCGACCAGCTCGAAGTCCTCGACCCGGCGTTGCACGCCGTCGCCCCAGACGCTGGTGATATCAACCCGCTGGCCGGCCTTGAGGCCCAGCCGCGCCAGGTCGGCCGCGCTGATGAAGACCACCCGGCGCAGGCCGAACACGCCGCGATAGCGGTCGTCCAGACCGTAGATCGTGGTGTTGTACTGGTCATGGGAGCGTGTGGTCATCAGCACCAGCAGCTGGTCGCCATACTGCTCGCGCGCACGGTGGATGGGGGTGTCCTTGTCGATCGCATGGACCAGGAACTGCGCCTTGCCGGACGGGGTCTCCCAGATGCGATTGCATGCGCCGGGCGTCAGGTGGAAGCCGCCCGGCACGGCGATGCGCTCGTTGTAGTTCTCGAAGCCGTCGATGACCTGCTCGATCGCGTCGCGGATGCGCGCATAGTCCTGCGCATACCACAGCCAGTCGATCTTTTCCGAGCCGAGCGTCGCCGCCGCCATGCGCGCGACGATCGCGGTTTCGGACAGCAGGTACGGGGAGGCCGGCTTGTTCATGCCGAACGAGATATGCACCATGCAGACGGAGTCCTCGACGCTCACGCCCTGGGCCACGCCGTCCTGCTCGTCGATCTCGGTTCGGCCCAGCGTCGGCAGGATCAGCGATTCCTTGCCATGCACCAGGTGGCTGCGGTTGAGCTTGGTGGCGATGTTCACGGTCAGCGCGCACTGGCGCAGGCCCTCGTGCGTACGCGGCGTATCCGGTGTCGCCGTGGAGAAATTGCCGCCCAGGCCGATGAAGACCTTGACCTTGCCCTCCAGCATCGCCTCGATGGTTTCCACCACGTCGTACCCGTGCTTGCGCGGCGGCTCGAAATCGAAGACGGCCTTGAGGCGGTCCAGGAACGCGTCGTCCGGCTTCTCCTCGATGCCGACTGTGCGGTCGCCCTGCACGTTCGAATGGCCGCGCACCGGCAGCAGCCCCGCACCGGGGCGTCCGATGTTTCCGCGCATCATCATCAGGTTCGACAGGATCTGCACGGTCGGCACCGAATGCTTGTGTTGCGTGAGGCCCATGCCCCAGCATGCGATCACGCGCTGGCCGCGCGCATAGACGCGCGTCAGCGCATCGATGTCCGGCAGCGACACGCCCGATTCCGCCACGATGTCCGCCCAGCTTTCCGCGCGCAGGTCATCGACAAACGCGCCGAAGCCGATGGTGTGCTCGCGCACGAAATCGACATCGATCAGGCGCGCCTGGCCGTGCTTCACCGCCTCGTCGTCCAGTTCGACCAACCGCTTGGCCACGCCCTTGATCAGCGCGAAATCCCCGCCAAGCTTCGGCTGGACGAACATCGACGCGATCTTCGTGCTGGAACCGGTCAGCATCTCCACCGGGTGCTGCGGGCTGGTAAAGCGCTCCAGCCCGCGTTCGCGCAGCGGGTTGATCGAGACGATGGTGGCGCCGCGCCGCACGCACTCGCGCAGCTCGCCGAGCATGCGTGGGTGGTTGGTGGCGGCATTGTGGCCGAAAGACAGGATGGTGTCGGCGTGTTCGAAGTCATCCAGCGTCACCGTGGCCTTGCCCACGCCAATCGTCTTGGGCAGGCCGCGGCTGGTGGCCTCGTGGCACATGTTCGAACAGTCGGGGAAGTTGTTGGTGCCGTAGGCGCGCACGAACAGCTGGTACAGGAACGCGGCTTCGTTGCTGGCGCGGCCCGAGGTATAGAACGCGGCCTGGTTCGGATCCGGCAGTGCGCGCAGGTGGCGGGCGATCAAGGCAAACGCTTCATCCCAGGCAATGGCGCGGTACTTGTCGGTCTGCGCGTCGTACACCATCGGGTGCGTAAGGCGGCCGTGCTGTTCCAGTTCATAGTCCGTCTGCTCCAGCAGCGAGGTGACCGTATGCTGGGCGAAGAATTCCGGCGTCACGCGCATGCTGGTCGCTTCCGCCGCGACGGCCTTCACGCCGTTCTCGCAGAATTCGAAGGTCGAAGCGTGCTGGCGGTCCGGCCATGCGCAACCGGGGCAGTCGAAGCCATCGGCCTGGTTCTGCTTGAACAGCATCTTGTACTTGCCACCGGCAACCTTCTCCTTGACGAGGTTGATGGCAACGTACTTCAGGGCACCCCAGCCGGCGGCGGAGTGGGTGTAGGGGGCGATGTGGCCCTTCTCGGGCGTCGGAGAGCTCATGGGGTGCATCCTCTGTGGCGGGGGCTGCGGAGGGCCGGAATGCGGGGCATTTGGGTTGGCCATCCTGTGACGTCAGATTAGGTTTGGGGAGGCTTTGCCGGTGCGTACAGACGGGAGTACAGCCTGGGAGCACAGTTGGGGTCTAAGGGATTCGCCGCCCGATATGGGTGATGAGAGGGGTGTCGCTCTTGGCGGGCGCCGCTGTTTCGCCGGCGTAGCCGGCGAGTCACTTTTTGTCCGAGCGACAAAAAGTAACCAAAAAGCGCGTTTACTTGCCCTAGCGGGCGAATATTGATCGTAGTGTGCTGCGGGTGTTGTACGGGTATGGGCTTCAGAGTGTGCCCGGCTGCCTGCCGCGTGGTGCGCGTCCGCCGGTAGGCTTTCAAGCAATGATTGAACGAGCCCCGAAACTGTCCGTGGTCCCTCCTGCTACCGACATCGTGTAATCGCCTTCGGCTGCGCTACGCGCAGAGCCCTGGTCTGAGCACCCAGGCCGCAGGCAAACCGCGCCACAGCGAAGCAGAGAAACCGAACCGTCGGCAATGGCGACGATGATGCCCCGCGCATACCGACTAGGGCGCGCGCGCAGCGCAGCCGTAGGCGTCCCACCGCTGACCTCGTTGGAACGCTGTACCCGAGCCCTACATGGGGATCGTACAAGAGCCGGTTATCGGAGGCACTGGTTCTGAATCACTATGCGTAGCAGGCCCGAACGGGCAACCACGCATCGCGAGACCAAAGCCGCTTGAACACAAGAAGCGTATCGTTGATGGCCAGCCGCCAGGCGACGCGCTTCTTGCCTACTTCTTGTCGCTCGGACAAGAAGTAGGTCGCCGGCTACGCCGGCGAAACAGCGGCGCCTGCCAAGAGCGACAGCGCAATCATCACCACGCCCATTCGCGAGAAGAATCACTCCCGAACGGGTGATCCGACGTCTACGGATGACCCGTGGGTTACCCGCCAAAGTCCGCCCCCCAAATCCCCTTGAAAGATTCTGAAATATGGAAACCCGATAATCGCCCGGAACGTTTTGCCGAGTCGGGATAGACTTCTCGGCTATGCCGGGCACGGCAGGACTTGCTGCTTTCGCGGGGCCTGCCGCGCCGAGCGCGGGAGCCGCCCCGGGCATGGCGCTTGCTTTGCCTCCTGCCCCGCTCCGGCACCGGCACCGGCACCGGCACCGGCACCGGCCAATCGGAATTGGCCGCCGACAACATGACTCGCATGATTTTTTCGCAGGAAATCGCAATGCAACGATCACGCGGCCGCCGCGCCCGGGTTCCGGTTGCGCTGGCCATCGCCCTCGCAACGATCGCCGGATGCGGCGGCAAGAAAGAAGCCGCCGCCCCGCCCCCACCCCAGGTCAGCGTCGTCACGCTCAAGACCACGCCCGTCACCCTGGATACCGAACTGCCGGGCCGCACCTCGGCCTTCCGCATCGCTGAAGTCCGCCCACAGGTGGACGGCATCATCCTGCGCCGGCTGTTCAAGGAAGGCAGCGACGTGACGCAAGGCCAGCAGCTCTACCAGATCGACCCGGCTACCTACGACGCTACCTACAAGAGCGCGCGCGCGACGCTGGAATCCGCGCGCCTGCTGGCTGAGCGGTACGGCCGCCTGGTGGGCGACGAAGCGGTCAGCAAACAACAATATGACGAAGCCAAGGCCGCCTGGCTGCAGGCGCAGGCAGCCGTGGACCGCGCCGAGATCAACCTGCGCTATACCAAGGTGCTGTCGCCGATTTCCGGCCGCATCGGCCGCTCCAGCGTGACCGAAGGCGCGCTGGTGACCAACGGCCAGGCCGGAGCCCTGTCGGTGGTCCAGCAAATTGACCCTATCTACGTCGACGTGACCCAGCCCTCCGCGTCCCTGCTGCGCCTGCGCCGCGAGCTGGCCAACGGCGCGCTGCAGAGCGCCGGCACCAACGCCGCCCAGGTCAACCTGGTGCTGGAGGACGGCACCAAATACCCGGAAACCGGCCGGCTGGAGTTCTCGGAGGTCGCGGTCGACCAGGGCACCGGCTCGGTCACCTTGCGCGCCGTGTTCCCCAATCCGCGCCATGAACTGCTGCCCGGCATGTTCGTGCACGCCCGCCTGCGCGAGGGCGTGAAGGCGGATGGCCTGCTCGTCCCGCAACAGGGCGTTACGCGCGACCTGAAGGGCCAGGCCACGGCACTGGTTGTCAACGCCAAGGATGAGGTGGAGCTGCGCCAGATCCGCACCGACCGCGTGATCGGCGACCAATGGCTGGTGGCGGACGGCCTCAAGGCCGGCGACCGCGTCATCGTCGAGGGCCTGCAGTTCGTCAAGCCCGGCGCCAAGGTCCGCGTGGCCCAGGCCGGCGCCGGCAATCCGCCCGCCGCCGCGTCGGGCGCATCATCCGCGGTCGCGGCCAAGCCCTGAGGGCATCGCCAGGGCGAGGGAGTATTCATGTCCAATTTCTTTATCGATCGTCCCATCTTCGCGTGGGTGATCGCGCTGGTCATCATGCTGGCCGGCGTGCTGTCGATCCGCTCGCTGCCGATCAGCCAGTATCCGGCCATTGCGCCGCCGACCATCGCCATCTCGGTCAACTACCCGGGCGCCTCGGCCGAGACCGTGCAGGACACCGTGGTCCAGGTGATCGAGCAGCAGCTCAATGGCCTGGACCGGCTGCGCTACATCTCGTCGGAGAGCAACGCCGACGGCAACATGACCATCACCGTCACGTTCGAGCAGGGCACCAACCCGGATATCGCCCAGGTGCAGGTGCAGAACAAGCTGGCGCTCGCGCAGCCGCTGCTGCCGCAGGAAGTGCAGCAGCAAGGCATCCGCGTGACGAAGTCGGTGCGCAACTTCCTGCTGATCGTCGGCCTGATCTCCACCGATCCCAAGGTCACGCGCGAGGACCTTTCGAACTATATCGTCTCGAGTATCCAGGACCCGCTGTCGCGCACCTATGGCGTCGGTGACTTCCAGGTGTTCGGCTCGCAGTACGCGATGCGGGTCTGGATCGATCCGGCCAGGCTCAACAGCTACCAGCTCACGCCACTCGACGTGAGCAACGCGATCAAGGCACAGAACGTCCAGGTCGCCTCCGGCCAGCTGGGCGGGTTGCCGGCGGTCAAGGGCCAGCAGCTCAACGCCAGCGTGATCGGCAAGACCCGCCTGCAGACCAGCGAGCAGTTCGGCAACATCCTGCTCAAGGTCAACGCGGATGGCTCGCAGGTACGCCTGAAGGATGTGGCCGAGGTCGGCCTTGGCGGCCAGGACTACAACATCAACGCGCAATACAACGGCCAGCCGGCGTCTGGTATTGCGGTGCGCCTGGCGGCCGGCGCCAACGCGCTCGAGACCGTGCGCGCGATCCGCAAGACGCTCGACGGGCTCGAGCCGTTTTTCCCCGCCGGCATGAAGGTGGTCTACCCGTATGACACCTCGCCGGTGATCTCGGGGTCGATCCACGAGGTGGTGAAGACGCTGATGGAAGCCATCGTGCTGGTGTTCCTGGTGATGTACCTGTTCCTGCAGAACGTCCGCGCCACGCTGATCCCGACCATCGCCGTGCCGGTGGTGCTGCTTGGTACGTTCGGCGTGCTGGCCGCGTTCGGGTACACCATCAACACGCTGACCATGTTCGGCATGGTGCTGGCGATCGGCCTGCTCGTCGATGACGCGATCGTGGTCGTGGAGAACGTCGAACGCGTGATGGCCGAGGACGGCCTGCCGCCCAGGGAGGCGGCGCGGCGCTCGATGGGCCAGATCCAGGGTGCGCTGGTCGGCATCGCCCTGGTGCTGTCGGCGGTGTTCCTGCCGATGGCGTTCTTCGGCGGCTCAACCGGCGTGATCTACCGGCAGTTCTCGATCACCATCGTGTCGTCCATGGTGCTGTCGGTCCTGGTCGCGCTGATCCTGACGCCGGCGCTGTGCGCCACCATGCTGCTGCCCATCGAAAAGGGCGACCATGGCGAGAACAAGGGCGGCTTCTTCGGCTGGTTCAACCGCACGTTCATCGCGACCACGCAAGGGTATGAGCGCGGCGTGGCGTCGATCCTCAAGCGCCGCCTGCCGTTCGTGCTGATCTACGTGGCGATCCTCGTGGCGATGGGGTTCCTGTTCACGCGCATCCCCACCTCCTTCCTGCCGGAAGAAGACCAGGGCGTGCTCTACGCGCAGGTGCAGACGCCGGCCGGCGCCACCGCCGAGCGCACGCAGAAGGTGCTGAACCAGATGCGCGACTACCTGCTGAAGGACGAAGGCGGCGTGGTCGATTCGCTGTTCACCGTCAACGGCTTCAACTTCGCCGGCCGCGGCCAGAACTCGGGCCTCGCGTTCATCCTGCTCAAGCCGTGGGAAGAACGCAGCGGCGACAACACCAGCGTCTTCGACCTGGCGTCGCGCGCCCAGCGCAAGTTCGCGAGTTTCCGTGACTCCATGTCGTTCGCCTTCGCCCCGCCGGCCGTGCAGGAGCTGGGCAACGCCACCGGCTTCGACCTGTACCTGCAGGACCAGGCCGGCCTTGGCCACCAGGCCCTGATGAACGCGCGCGACAAGTTCCTCGGTCTGGCGTCGAAGAACCCGACGCTGCAGCGCGTGCGTCCCAACGGCCTGAACGACCAGCCGCAGTACCAGCTCGTGATCGACGATGAAAAGGCGCGCGCGCTTGGGGTCTCGCTGGCCGACGTCAACAGCACGGTGACGATCGCCTGGGGCTCCAGCTACGTGAACGACTTCATCGACCGTGGCCGGGTCAAGCGCGTCTACGTGCAGGGACGTCCGGATTCGCGCATGAATCCCGATGACGTCGACAAGTGGTTCGTGCGCAACGACAAGGGCGAGATGGTGCCGTTCTCCGCGTTTGCCGAGGGCAAGTGGGGCTACGGGTCACCGAAGCTGCAGCGCTACAACGGCGTGCCGGCGGTGGAAGTGCTGGGCGAGCCGGCGGCTGGCCGCAGTTCGGGCGAGGCCATGAAAGCCATCGAGGAGATCATGAAGCAGATGCCCCCGGGCGTGGGCTACGCGTGGACCGGCCTGTCCTATGAAGAACGGCTGTCGGGCTCGCAGGCGCCGGCGCTGTATGCGCTGTCGCTGCTGGTGGTGTTCCTGTGCCTGGCGGCACTGTATGAAAGCTGGACGATCCCGTTCTCGGTGATGCTGGTGGTACCGCTCGGCGTGATCGGCGCCCTGCTCGCCACCATGAGCCGCGGCCTGTCCAACGACGTGTTCTTCCAGGTCGGCTTGCTGACCACCATCGGCCTGTCGGCCAAGAACGCCATCCTGATCGTGGAATTCGCCAAGAGTCAGTACGAGCATGGCAAGAGCCTGGTCGACGCCGCCATCGAAGCCTGCCGCATGCGCTTGCGCCCGATCGTGATGACCTCGCTCGCGTTCATGCTTGGCGTGTTCCCGCTAGCGGTCTCGACCGGCGCCGGCGCGGGCAGCCAGCACGCCATCGGCACCGGCGTGATCGGCGGCATGATCACCGCCACGGTGCTTGCGATCTTCTGGGTGCCGCTGTTCTTTGTCGCTGTCAATGCGCTGTTCGCGCGCAAACGCAAGCCGACCCAGCCCGATGCCCCCGCGGAAAAAGGCGCGCTGCAATGAAGAAGACCCTGACCTGCGCAGCCGCCCTCGCCCTGCTGGCCGGCTGCAGCCTGATACCCACCTATGAACAGCCGGCCCTGCCAGTGGCGCAGGCGTACCCGCAAGGCCCGGGCTATCCCGGCATCGACGCCGCCGCGCAGGCGCAACAGGTGCGTGCCGTCGACCTCGGCTGGCGCGACTTCTTCACCGATGCGCGACTGCGCCGCCTGATCGAGGTCGCGCTGGAAAACAACCGCGACCTGCGTGTCGCCGCGCTGAACGTGGAAGCGTTTCGCGCGCAATACCGGATCGAACGCGCCGACCTCTTTCCAGCCATCGGCGTGGCCGCGGCGGAAACGCGCCAGCGTATTCCCGCCGACCTGTCCACCACCGGCCGGCGCCTGATCACCAGCCAGTACGGGATATCGCTCGGCACCACCGCCTGGGAACTCGACCTGTTCGGCCGCATCCGCAGCCTCAGCGAAGCCGCGCTCGAACAGTACTTCGCCAGTGACGAGACCCGCCGCAGCGCGCAGATCGCGCTGGTGGCCAGCGTCGCCAATGCCTACCTGGCATGGCGTGCCGACGAGGCGCAGCTCGTGCTCACGCGCGACACGCTGGCCAACTATGAGCGCAGCTATGGCCTGACCCGGCGCAGCTACGAGGAAGGCATTGCCTCGCGCCTGGATCTGCGGCAGTCCCAGACCGCTGTGGAAAACGCGCGCGCCAGCCTGGCGCGCTACACCCGGCTGGTGGCGCAGGACGAGAATGCGCTGGTACTGCTGCTGGGCACCGGCATGCCAGCGGACCTGCCGCCGCCGCTCGGCCTGCGCGAGAAGCTGACGGCCGAGGTACCGGCCGGGCTGCCGTCCGACCTGCTCCAGAACCGGCCTGACGTGCTCGCGGCCGAGCATCGCCTCAAGTCGGCCAATGCCAATATCGGCGCGGCGCGCGCTGCCTTCTTCCCGCGCATCGCGCTGACGGCGTCGGCCGGCACCGCGAGCAAAGAGCTGTCTGGGTTGTTCGCGGGAGGCTCGGGCACCTGGCTGTTCCAGCCGCAGATCAGCCTGCCGCTGTTCACCGCCGGCAGCCTCAGGGCCAGCCTGGATTACGCCACCATCCAGAAGGACATCAACGTCGCGCAGTATGAACGCACGGTGCAGACGGCCTTCCGCGAGGTGGCCGACGGGCTGGCCGCGCGCGGCACGTACATGAGCCAGCTCGAGGCCCAGGTGCGCTTTGTCGAAGCGGCGCAAGATGCCTACAATCTTGCCGACCGCCGCTACCGCACCGGCGTGGACAGCTACCTGGCGGTGCTGGATGCGCAGCGTTCGCTCTACAACGCGCAGCAGCTGCTGATCGTCGCACGCCAGGAACAGCTGACCAGCGAGGTCAATCTGTACAAGGCCCTGGGCGGCGGCTGGCATGACCAGACCGGCACCGGCACCGATGCGGCGGGACAGGCCGCGCCGGGGCCATCGTCCTGAACGCAGCCGGCCGGCCCGTGCAAACGTGGGCTGGCCAGCGTTACGCGGGTCTGAAGGTGCGGCCGGGCCTTCTACAATGACCAGCAGGCATTTCGCAACCGCCACGCCACACCGCAACGAGGAGGCCCGCCATGTCCCTGCCCCACCTATCTTCCGGTGAAGTCGCCAGCGTGCTGCCGCTGGGCAAGCAGCTCACGCAGACGCCAAGCGCCGCACTGTTCAAGGAACACCGGCTGGAAGTGATGCGCATGGTATTGCCGGCGGGCAAGCATGTCGCCACGCATTCGGTTGCCGGACCATCGACCATCCAGTGCCTGGAGGGCGAAGCGGAAATCGGCGTCGACGGCACCCAGCGCCGGCTGCATCAGGGCGACCTGCTCTACCTGGGCGCGGCAGCCGTGCACGATGTCACGGCGATCACCAATACGTCCTTGCTCGTGACGGTGGTACTGGTGGACCGCGGCGCTTCCTGAGCCGCTTTCTCGCGCCGCAGCACCCCGCCTGCCATCTGCCATAGCGGCCCGCTTGCGCTGCTGGCGGCCATTTTTGTGCCGCAAAAGGCGTATTAGCGTGTGATCGCGCCTCTCCGGGCGCCTTCCTCGCCATATCAGCGCCAGCCTGATTGTGCGGCGCACCGTTTGGCACATAGAATCGAATCCAACAACAAGCGTTGAGCCCGCGGGAAGCTGATCCCCGGGCCAAGGCGCGACCCGATTGTGTGCCGGTGCAGCCGCATGACCGAGCTGCCCAGCCGCGAGCCAGCCGTGGCAGGGCCCTGCGTCCCGCCATGCTCGCCACCCAAGGAGGAAGCCATGCGCCAGATCGAACTGAACAATGCCGGCGCCCACGCCGATGCCATGGCGCGTGCCGTGGCGTGCGAGCTGGAGCGCACGCTGGCCAGCAAGGAAGATGCTTGCCTGGCAATCGCTGGCGACCGCCTGCCGTTGCCGCTGTTCACGGCGCTGCAACAACGGGCCCTGCCATGGGATCGCATCAGCGTGATACTCGTCGACGAGCGCATGGTGCCCCTTGGCCATACCGACAGCAATGCGCGCCTGCTATGTGACGCACTGCTGCGAGAAGGCGCGGCGCGCGCCTCATTCCAGCCGCCGGTGCCATCGTTCTGCACGCAAATCGACGAAATCGATCCCTCGGCGGTGGTCTCCGAGCTGAACCGCAATTACCGCCAGCCCGACGTGGTCGTCCTGGCCATGGGCGACGACGGGCATACCGCGTCGCTGTTCGCCGATGCCCCGGAGCTGCCGGTGGGCCTGTCGCTGACCGAGCCGGCGGGCTACCTTGCGCTGAACCCGCGCGCGGCGCCGCACCGCCGCGTCAGCCTCAACCTGAGCGCATTGCTGGGCGCGCGCCGCGTCTTGCTGAGCTTCAGCGGCCCGTGGAAGAAGCAGGTCTTCGATGCCGCTACCATGGAGCCCACGCCCATGCTGCCGGTCAGCTACCTGCTCCACCAGGACAGCACGCCGGTGGATGTCTACTGGACGCAATAGCATGCCGGCGCCTGCGCACCGTTCCTGGTGAAGCCGCACGCCTTCGCAGGCTGACGCAAACTGGCGGACCCGGTTGTTGCGCCGTAGGACAATGCCGGACAACAAGCGGCTGCGCCACGCGCTACAGTTTGTCAGCCCTGTCCCGGGATGCTCTTGCGTGCGTGGCCCCACATGCCTCTACCTAGCCTCTTTGTCGTCAAATGGCGGGCAGCCTGGCTGCTGCTCCTCATTCTCGTCGTCGCATCCCCTGACGGTTTTGCCGCCCCGCCGCTTTCCGGACTGGCCAACCTGCTGCTGGGGACCGTACGCGGCAAACCTAGCGGCATGTCGGGCGTGACGCGACTGACCGCGCGCGATGCCGAGCGGCAACTTGGCATCGCCTGCGCGGAGCTGGCACGCGCGGCACCGGTGGTGCTCGATGATTCGACGCGCCTGATCGGCTGTGCAGCGCGCCCGGGCAAAGTCGTCGAATTTCACCTCCAGGTAACGGGCGTGGACCCGCGGCGCGAGGACACCAGGAATTTCATGGCCTCGGCCAGGCCCATACTGGAACGCGGCATTTGCCGGAACCCCGATGTACCCGTGCTCGGCAAACTCGGCGTGACGCTGGACTATCGGTACCTGGCCGGCCCGGAGCCGCTGGTGATACTGCACGTCCCGCCTGGCCGGTGCACGGAAGGCGCCGGCGCCTGAATCGTCTTTTGGACCCCGAGCCGCAGGCTCACGACGACACCACCTCGCCACCCAACACCTCATCACACACCGCCAGCCAGGCCCGCGCGGCATGCGACAGGTACCGGCCCGGCAGCCAGGCATGCGCGAGCGCCCAGTCCATGGCCGGCTCCGTCAGCCGGGCCACGGCCAGGCTGTCGCGGTCCTGCAGCCTGGCCAGGAACGGTTCAGGCAGGAACGTCGTGCCAAGCCCGGCTGCCGCCATCGACGCAAGAAAGTCCCAGTGGCCACTCTGCGCCACCACGCGAGGCTCGATGCGTGCCTCCAGGAAAGCCTGCCGCAGCTTGTGCGTCAGCGAAAACTCCTCGGTGAGCAGCACCAGCGGCTCCTCGCTCAAGGCCGCCAGGCTGACCGTCTTGCCACGCGCCCACGCCGCCTTGCGCGGGCCCACGGCCCAGATCGGATACTTGGCGAACGGCTGCGTGGCCAGGTCCGGGGTGCTGTCCACGGGCAGCACGGTGGCCCCTACCTCCAGTTCGCCACTGGCCACCATCTGCTCGACCAGGTGGCCGCCATGCTCGGCCAGGTGCAGTTCCAGGTTCGGGTAACGCTTGCGGAAGGCACTGACCGCCGGCGAGAAGAACAGGTTGACCATGGGCGGGATGCCAACGGTCAGCTGACCGCGTCCAAGCGACGACAGGTCCGCCACCTCCAGCGTCAGCCGGTGCACGACGCCAAGCGCTTCCTGGCCGCGCTCGTACACCACGCGGCCGACGTCGGTCAGCCGCACGGTCTTGCCTTCGCGGATCAGCAAGGGCTGGCCGACTTCGTCTTCGAGCTGGCGCACCATCTTGCTGATGGTCGACTGCGTGACAAACAGCGAGGTGGCCGCCTGCGTAAAGCTCTTCAGGCGTGCGGTTTCAACAAAGTAGCGCAGGGCGCGGATATCGATAGGCATGGCGGATGCGGCACTTCCATGAAAATTTGGAATAGTAAATCGAATTTTAAATCATGAATGGAATGCCTGTCATTTGACTACACTTCGCTTCCACGCTTCGCTCGCGCCTGCACCCGGCAGACAGACCGCACCAGGCGGCACACGATGCGCCCCCGATCAAAAACCGTACGATTCTCATCCATGGCTACCCGGCCGAATGCACGACAGTGGCTGTTCTCGCTGAAGGCATTCGTGGCCGCCATGCTCGCGCTCTATATCGCGCTGGCCCTCGGCCTGCCACGCCCCTACTGGGCCATGGCGACGGTGTACTTCGTCTCGCACCCGCTGACCGGCGCGACCCGCTCCAAGGCTGCCTACCGCGTCGCGGGGACGGTGCTGGGCGCCGCCGCAGCCGTCGCCACCGTGCCGCTGCTGGTCAATATGCCGATCGTGCTGATGGCCGCCATCTCGCTATGGATCGTCGCGCTGGTCTACCTGTCAGCGCTGCAGCGCTCGCCGCGCGCCTATGTGTTCCTGCTGGCTGCCTATACGCTGCCGATCGTGGCGCTGCCGGCAGTGGACCAGCCCGCGCAGATCTTCGACGTCGCGGTGGCGCGTATCGAAGAGATCGTGATCGGCATTGTCTGCGCGGGGCTGGTGGGCTCCATCATCCTGCCCGCCAAGGTTGCGCCGGCGCTGCGCGCACGCGCGGCGAGCTGGCTTGCCGACGCCACCGCGTGGGCCAACGACATCCTCTGCGCGAGTCCCGGCGCCGACGCCGGCCGCCACCGGCTTGCGGCCGACATCCTGGCGCTGGACCAGCTGATCGCCCAGCTTTCCTATGACACCGAAAGTACCGCCTCCCTGCGCCACGCACGCGCCCTGCGGACCCGCATGACCGCGCTGATGCCGCTGCTGTCGGCGTTGTCGGCGGTGCTGCAGGCGCTGCGGACGCATCCGGCCGGCGTACCGGCCCCGCTCGCGCAAGCGCTGGCGGAACTGTCGCATTGGCTGCGCACCGGCCTCGCGGGACCCGCGCCGCGGCCGGACCGCACCGCACTGGCCGGTGCCGCCGCGGACGCCTGGCATGGGCGGCTGCTGACGGCGGCAAACAGCCAGCTCGCCCAACTGGCCGCGCTATGCAGCGATTGCTCAGCGCTACAACACGGCATCGGCGACCGCCCCGACCGGCCGTTGCCGAAGTTGAGCGCGACACCGGCCGCCGACGCCATGCCGGCAAGAGGCGCCCACCATCATGACCACGGCATGCTGCTGTTCGGCGCCGTCTCCAGCGGGCTCGCCGTGTTCTGCGCCGGGCTGCTCTGGATCTTCTCCGGATGGCCGGACGGCGCCGGCGCGGTGGCGGTGGCGTCGATTGCGTGCTGCTTTTTCGCCAACATCGACGAACCGCGCCCGGTGGCGCGCTCTTTCCTGCGCTGGAGCGCCGTCTGCCTGTTGGTTGCCTCGTTCTACCTGTTCCTGGTGGTGCCGCTCGCGCAGAGCTTCGAGACGCTGGCGGGCATGCTGGCCGTGCCCTACCTCGGCATCGGCATGCTGATCACCCGTCCGGGCTTCAACCTGATCGCCATGCTGCTGTCGGTGAACACGGCATCGTTCGCGAATATCCAGAGCGTCTACGACGCCAATTTCCTTGGCACCTTCAACGGCAGCCTGGCCAATGCCGCCGCCATGCTGTTCGCGCCGCTGTGGGCCCTGGCCACACGCCCGTTCGGCGCCAGCGTGGCCGCGCGCCGGCTGATCCGCGCCAGCTGGCAGGACCTGGCGGGCGCCGCCGCCTGGCCAGGCGCCGACCATGACGCGAAGCTTGGCGCGCGCATGCTGGACCGCCTGGGCCAGCTTGTTCCGCGGCTCGGCGCCAGCCGTACCGGCCCCGATGGCTTCAGCGAACTGCATGTGGGCTTCTGCGCGTTGGCGCTGCGGCGCGCGCTGCCATCGATGCCATCGACCGCGCGCCGGCCGGTCCGGCGCGTGCTGGCGCTGGTGGCACGCCACTACCGCGCCTGCCTGCGCGGCGGGCACGCCGTGGCGAACGCCGTCGAGTTCCCTGGCAGCATCGATGCCGCGCTTGCGCAGATCGGCGCGCTGCCCGGCAACCGCGACGAGGCGATTGCCGCGCTGGTGGTGCTGCGGGTCACGCTGCACGCGCCGGGCACCCTCGGCGCACACGATTCGGGAGCCCGCGTTGAACACTGAAATCGACCTGTACGGCGTGTTCGTGCCGGCCCTGCTGGTGCTGATGCTGGCCGCCTTTGCGCTCACGACATGCGTGCGCCTGCTGTTGGCCCGGGCCGGCTTCTACCGGCATGTGTGGCATCGCTCCCTCTTCAATCTCTGCCTCTATGTGATCGTCCTGGGCGGCGTGGTCGCCCTCGGTCCGAGGCTGCCGACATGACACTCAGAATTCGCCCTTTCCTCAAGCTGCTGCCCACGCTGGTGGCCGTGGCCGCCGCGGTCCTTGTACTGCGGCACCTGTGGGACTACTACACCGCGGCCCCCTGGACGCGCGATGGCCACGTGCGCGCCGATATCGTCCAGATCGCGCCCGATGTGTCGGGGCTGGTGACGCGCGTGCTGGTGCACGACAACCAGCAGGTGCGGCGCGGCCAGGTGCTGTTCGAGATCGACCGCGACCGCTACGCATTGGCACTGGAGCAAGCCACGGCCAACACTGCCGCGCTGCGCGCAACGCTCTCGCAGGCGCGGCGCGAAGCCGCGCGCAACCGGTCGCTGGATGGGCTGGTCGCCGGCGAAGTGGCCGAACAGGGCCGTGCGCGCGTAGAACAGGCCGAGGCCGCGCTTGCCCAGGCTGAAGCTGCCATGCGCCTCGCGCGGCTGAACCTGGAGCGCACCAGCGTGCTGAGCCCCGCCGACGGCTATCTCAACGACCGCCTGCCGCGGCTGGGCGACTATGTCTCGACCGGACGGCCGGTGTTGTCGATGGTCGATGCGGCGTCGTTCCATGTGGAAGGCTATTTCGAGGAAACCAAGCTGCATCGCATCCGCATCGGCAGTCCGGTGGACGTGCACATCATGGGCGAGCCGCGCCACTTGCGCGGGCATGTGCAGAGCATTGCCGCCGGCATCGAGGACCGCGACCGCAGCGCCGGGTCCAACCTGCTGCCCAACGTGAACCCGACCTTCAACTGGGTACGGCTGGCGCAGCGCGTGCCGGTGCGCATCACGCTGGATACGGTACCGCCTGATGTCCGGCTGGTGTCGGGACGGACGGCCACGGTGTCCGTGCAGCAGCCGTCCATGGAGCGCAGGCCGTGAAGACATGGCATTGCGCATGGCTGGCGCCACTGGTCCCGCTGCTGTTCGCCTGCACCACGGTCGGCCCGGACTATCACGTTCCCGAACACGCGGCAGTGCGCGCGCCCGACGCCAGCGGTCCGCTGCTGGGCGGCACGAGTCCTGCCGTGTCGCTCGGTCCGGTACCCGACGCCTGGTGGCGGCTCTATGACGATCCGCGCCTCGACCGCCTCGTGCAGCAGGCGCTGGCGGCCAATACCGACATCCGCGTGGCAGCGGCCAACCTGCGCCGGGCCACGGCCGCCTTCCATGAAGTCGAGGCCGAAAACCTGCCCCAGGGCGGCATCGGCGCAAGCGTCGCGCGCGCCCAGCTGTCGGGCGAGAGCTACCTGCAGACCACCAAGCCGCCGGTCTTCAACCTGGGCGATTTCGGGCCGGGCGTGTCCTACCTGATCGACTTCTTCGGCAAGCTCGCGCGGGCCGACGAGGCGGCGCTGGCGAACGTGCAGGCCAGCGAGGCGGCCCTGGACCTGGCCCGTGTCGGCGTGGTGGCCCAGACCGTGCGCGCTTATGTGCAGGGCTGCGCAGCCAGCCACGAACTGGAAGTGGCCCGCCATCAGATTGCACTGCAGGCACGTGCGGCTGACGTCGCGCAGAGGCTCGCGGCTGCTGGCCGGGCCGAGCCCACCGATGCCGTGCGCGCCCGGGCACAGGCCGACACCTTGCGGGCCGCCCTGCCCCAGCTGGAAGCCGCGCGCGAAGCGGCCCGGTTCCGGCTGGCGCTGGTGCTCGGCAAGCCGCCCGCGGCCCTGGCGCCGCAGGAGATCGAATGCCATGAGGAACCGCCGCTGACCCAGCCGTTGCCAGTCGGGGACGGTGCGGCGCTGCTGAAGCGCCGTCCCGATATCCGCCAGGCCGAACGAGAGCTGGCCGCCGCCACGGCGAAGATCGGCGTAGCCACCGCCGACCTGTACCCGAGCATCCGGATCGGCGCTTCGGCCGGCCTGACCGGCCTGTTGAGCGACCTCGGCAGCGGCCCCACGGTGCGCTGGAGCATCGGCCCGATGCTGAGCTGGAACTTCCCGACCAATGGCGTGCGGCCGCGCATTGCACGCATGGAAGCCGGCGCGGACGCGGCGCTGGCGAACTTTGACGGCGTGGTGCTGCGCGCTTTGCAGGAAACGGAAACCGCGCTCAGCGCCTACACGAGCGAATTGCAGCGCCAGCAGGCGCTACGCCTTGCGCGTGAGCAGGCCGAGCAAGCCGCCCGGATGGAACGTCAGCGTCATGAGGCAGGCCGCACGCCGTACCTGGCGCGGCTCGATGCCGAACGCACGCTGGCGAATGTCGAAGCCGCGCTGGCGGCGTCGGACAGCCAGGTGGCGATGCGGCAGATCGACCTGTTCCTGGCGCTGGGCGGGGGATGGCAGCAGGCAAGCCGGCCAGATCCGCATGCGCTGGCGCACACCGTGCAGCGCGGGCGCGAGACCGGACACCCATTGCCAAAAACGGATACTCTCCAGGACGCCGCCACGCTCCCGCACGGTGCAGCGCCACCGTCAAATCACCCGTCCGGTCCCGACTGAACCCGGATCCTCCCCAGTCCGGCGCATGGAAGCGGTTTGCCCGGGCCCGCACCCACGCTCCGACTCAGTAAATCCCCCGGTATGCCCATTGCCGATCCTGGCTAACGCCTGACCGGCCGCCATTTCTAGACTGGCTCCATTTCCAGCACAGACAGGAGCCAGTCGTGAATGACGCCAGCAGCACGCCAGCGCGTGCGCCGCGGGAAGCCGGGCGCAGGTCCCGGCGCCTGATTCCACTCTTGCTTGCCGCCACGCTCGGCGCCGGCGCAGCGGTGGCCGGGGACCTGCCGCCCGAGACGCTGACCGTGGCCCCGCTGCCGGCCGCCGACGAGAACCGCCTGTATATCTCCGACGTGGCCTTCCGCCATATGGTGGACGGCCGGCTGCACGTGGTCGATGGCAGCAAGATGAAATACCTGGGCCTGCTGCCCACGGGTTTTGGCGGGCAGTCGGTGCTGTCGCCCGACAAGCGTTCGATCTACGTCGTCTCCACGTACTACCCGCGCCTGACCCGTGGCGAGCGCACCGATGTCGTCAGCATCTACGACGCCGACACGCTCGCCTACCGCAGCGAGATCGTGATCCCGCCCCGCCACGCGCAGTCGCTCAATTACCGCGGCATCATCGCGGTCTCGGCCGATGGCCGCTTCCTGTACGTCCAGAACGCCACGCCGGCCACCTCGGTCAGCATCGTCGACCTGCAGGCCGGCAAGTTCGTCGCGGAAACCCAGACGCCGGGTTGCTGGGGCATCTTCGCCACGGGCGCGTCCAGCCAGCGCTTCCGCACGCTGTGCAGCGACGGCGGCATGCTGACCGTCTCGCACGACGGACAAGGCCAGCCCACCGGCCAGAAGCGCAGCGCGCGCATGTTCGATCCGGACACCGACCCGGTCTTCCTGCACTCGGAACGCATCGGCGACACGCTGTTCTTCGTCTCCTTCAACGGCAATGTCTACACGGCCGACCTGTCGGGCGAGGCACCCGCCTTCGGCAAGCCGTGGCCGATCGTGTCCGCCGCCGATGCCAGGGGCGGCTGGAAGCCGGGCGGCTACCAGCTCTTCACGCTGCACGCGCCAACCCAGCGGCTCTATGTCGGCATGCACCCGCGCAGCCGCGAGGGCTCGCACAAGACCCCGGCCGCCGAGATCTGGACCATCGACCTTGCGCAACACAAGCGCGTGGCGCGGGCGCCGGGGCAGAACGCGCTGGCCATGACCATCACGCAGGGCAGCCAGCCGGTGCTGTACGCGCTCGATGCCGCCAAGGCCGGCGTGATCGCGCTGGATCCCGTACGCAACCTGAAGCCGGTTGCGCGCATGGACAACGTGAGCGAGAACGCCGTGCAAGTGGAGGCGCACCAATGACCGCCCAGGACCTGATCGGCGACCCGGTTGTCAGCGCGGCATGCAGCGCAGCGGCTGCCCTCGTGCTGCTGCTTTCGGTGGCGCCCAAGCTGCGCGAGCCCGACCGCTTCCATGCCGCCGTCGACGCCTACCGGCTCGTGCCCGCCGCGTGGTCGCGCGCCGTGGCGCTGGCCTTCATCGGCAGCGAAGCCGCTGCCGTGCTGCTGCTCGCGCTGATGCCGCTGCAAGCCGCGTCGGCACTGGCGGCGATGGTCGCCGCCTGCGCGGCGACCGGCGCCGTGGCCATCAACGTGCTGCGCGGCCGGCGCGATATCCGCTGCGGTTGCGGCGGCGCGGACGACAGCATACCGCTGTCGGGCGGCCTGCTGTGGCGCAACGCCGCGCTGCTGGCGGCGCTGGCCGTCGCCGCGTCGTCGGCAGCGGCCGGGAACGGCCGCCCCATGTCGGCGCTCGACTATGCCGCCGCCGGCTTTATCGCGCTGGCCCTGCTGCTGATGTGGCTTGGCGCCACGCAACTGCTGGTCAATGCCGGCCGCGCCCGTGGTCACGTGCGAGCCTGAATTCCTTCCCCTTATATCTTCGTGAGACTGTCATGACTGCACTTGTCATTGCCAATATCGTGCTGTGGATCGCCGTGCTGGCGCTGCTGTTCGGCCTCTACGCGCTCGCGCGCCAGGTCGGCATCCTCTATGAACGCGTGGCCCCGATGGGCGCGCTGATGATCGACGCCGGCCCGCGCGTGGGCCAGCCGCTGTCGCCGTTCGCGCTGCAGGACGTGCGCGGCACGGCCGTCACCGTCGGCGGCCCGCAGCCGGCCAGCACCTTGCTGTTCTTCCTGTCGCCGACCTGCCCCGTCTGCAAGAAGCTGATTCCCGTGCTGAAGTCGATCCGCGCCAGCGAAGGCGGCTGGCTGCGCGTGGTGCTGGCGTCCGACGGCGAGCAGCCCGAGCACCTGGCCTTCCTGCGCCAGGCCGGACTGGGCGACTTCGACTACGTGCTGTCGCGCGAACTCGGCATGCACCTGCAGATCGGCAAGCTGCCCTACGCGGTGCTGCTCGACCAGCAGGGAACGCTGCGCGCCAAGGGCCTGGTCAATTCCCGCGAGCAGCTCGAAAGCCTGTTCACGGCCATGGACCTGAACGTGGCGTCCGTCCAGCAGTTCCTGGAAACGCATGCCTGAGCGGCAAGGAGACAAGACGATGTGGTTCGACAAGCTTTTCGAACGCCAGAGCCGCCGGGCCGCGCAGCGCACCGGGCGCCGCAGCATGCTGGCCACCCTCGGCAAGGCCATGGTGGGCACGGTGGCGCTGCCGGTGCTGCCGTTCGACCGCAGCGTCCATGCCGCGGCGGCGCATGGCGCGAAAACCGGCAAGGCACTGGACGAGACCTCTTGCGACTACTGGAAGTACTGCGCCGTGGACGGCTTCCTGTGCTCGTGCTGCGGCGGCAGTTCGACCACGTGTCCGCCAGGCACCGAGCCGTCGCGCGTGTCGTGGGTCGGCACCTGCCGCAACCCGGCCGACGGCAAGGACTACATGGTCAGCTACAACGACTGCTGCGGCAAAACCACATGCGGGCGCTGCGAGTGCAACACCAACGAGCGCGAACGCCCCGGCTACAAGCTCGGCGTGCACAACGACGTCAACTGGTGCATGAGCAACTCCAGCACCATGTTCCATTGCACCACCTCGATCATCCTCGGAGTCCAAGAGTGAAGTCCCGACTGTACCCACTTTGCGTGGCGTTCTTGCTGGCCGGCGCGGCGGCCACGGCAAGCGCCGCGGACCTCGCCGCGCAGGGCAAGGAAGTCTTTGCCGCCAACTGCGCCGCGTGCCACAACAACGATGCCAGCGGCATTCCCGGCGTGGCGCCGCCGCTGGCCAACGCGCTGCGCGAGCGCCTGGGTTCGCCGGCGGGTCAGACCTATCTTGCCAACGTGCTCGTGCATGGCATGGCCGGCCCGATCGAATCGCAGGGCCAGCCGTTCAACGGCGTGATGCCGGCCTTCGGCACGTTGCCCGATGCATCGCTGGCTGCCGTGCTGGCCTGGCTCGGCACGCAGAATGGCCTCGCCGCGGCCACCGTAGGCACCGATGCGCTGGCCCAGGCGCGCGCGGCCCGCAAGACCCCGGGCGCCGTGCGCAAGCTGCGCGACGCGGCGAACTGATATGCGGCACACCGCGCTCCGCCTGGCCCTCGCATCGCTGGCCACCGTACTGATGGCAGGTGCCGCGCACGCCGAAGGCAAGCTGCAGCGCGGCCACGCCAATTACGTGCTGCACTGTTCCGGCTGCCACCTGCCGGACGGCTCGGGCAAGCCCGCAGCCGGCATTCCGGACATGCGCGCGACCGTGCCGCAACTGCTGGCCACGGCCGCGGGGCGCGCGTTCCTGATCCAGGTGCCCGGCACGTCCGGCTCGTCGCTGACGGATGCCGAAGTCGCCGAACTGATGAACTGGATGCTGCCCGCGCTGACCGGCCGCCAGGACATCGCGCCATTCACCACCGAAGAAGTCACGCGAGACCGCAACGACCGGCTCGACGACGTGGCCGCGCACCGCGCCGCCATCCTCGGCACGAGCCGCTGATACCCATTACCCCGACACCTGACAAGACACCAGAGGACATCAGAGGAGACCCATGGACACACGCACCGACCTGCTTTGCGCCGCCACGCGCGCCTTCCTGCAACGCCCGAAGCGCATGCTGATCGACGGCCAGTGGTGCGCCGCTGCGGACGGCGCCGTCTTCACGACAGAGGACCCGGCCACCGAGACCACGCTGGCTGAGGTGCCTGCCGGCGGTGCCGCCGATGTCGAGGCCGCCGTGCAGGCCGCGCGCAAGGCCTTCGAGCAAGGCCCGTGGCACGCCATGCGACCGTCGGACCGCGAACGCCTGCTGCTGCGCCTGGCCGACCTGGTCGAGGCCAACGCCGAGGAACTGGCCCAGATCGAGGCCATGGACAACGGCAAGCCCGCGACCATGGCGCGCGCCATCGACGTGGCCGGCGCCGCCGGCTTCCTGCGCTATATGGCCGGCTGGGCCACCAAGCTGCACGGCGAAAACCTGGACGTGTCGGTGCCGCTGGTACGCGAGCGCGAGTTCGTCGCGTTCACGCGGCAGGAAGCCGTGGGCGTCGTCGGCGCCATCATCCCGTGGAATTTCCCGTTGCTGATGGCCGCGTGGAAACTCGGTCCGGCGCTGGCCTGCGGCTGCACCGTGGTGCTCAAGCCGGCCGAGGAAACCCCGCTGTCGGCGCTTCGGCTCGGCGAGCTAGTCGTCGAAGCCGGCTATCCGGCCGGCGTGGTCAATATCGTCACCGGTGACGGCGCGCGCTGCGGCGCGGCGCTGGCCGGCCATCCGGATGTCGACAAGATCGCCTTCACCGGATCGACCGAGGTCGGCAAGCTGGTCGGCGGCATGGCCATGGAGCGGCTCGCGCGCGTGACGCTGGAGCTTGGCGGCAAGTCACCGGTCATCATGCTCGACGACATCTCGCCCGAAGCCGCCGCCGCGGGCGCCGCACAGGCCATCTTCTTCAACCAGGGCCAGGTGTGCACGGCCGGCTCGCGCCTGTACCTGCCGCGCGCCAGGTTCGATGCGACGGTGCAGGCACTGGCCGACATCGCCAACAGCCTGCGCCTGGGCCCGGGCCTGGAGCCGGACACCGGCATGGGCCCGCTGGTGTCGCGCCGGCAGCGCAAGCGCGTGGCGGGCTATGTGCAGGCCGGCGTCGATGCCGGCGCCCAGCTCGTCTGCGGCGGTAGTGCCGACCTGCCGCGCGGGCACTTCTTCCGGCCTACGGTGCTGGCGCATGCACCCGAGACCTCGTCTGTCGTGCAGGAGGAGATCTTCGGTCCTGTGGTCGTCGCACTGCCCTACGATGACATCGACGAAGTGGTGGGCCGTGCCAACGGCACCCCGTTCGGGCTGGCGGCTTCGGTCTGGTCAAATGACCTGTCGCGCGTACACAGGCTCGTGCCTCGCATCAAGGCCGGCACGGTCTGGGTCAATTGCCACAACGTGCTCGACAACGCGATGCCGTTCGGCGGCTTCAAGCAATCGGGGCTCGGCCGCGAAATGGGGCGCGCCGTGTTCGACCACTACACCGAAACCAAATCGGTCATGATCGCGGTGTAAGCGCCCTATGGCTGCCGACCGGTACTTATCCATGACAGGACAGACCATGAACGAAACTGCCCCCGCCACGTCCTCCCCGCAGCCCGGCCGGCGCCAGTGGCTGGGCCATCTTGCCGGCGCCGCCGTGACGACGGTTGCGGCCTCGGCCATGGCCAGCCGGCCGGCCAGCGCCGCGCCCGCCGGCACGGCAAGCGCCACGTCCGGCCCCGCCACCAGCGGCGGCGGCGCGCCCGACCCCATCGTGCTGATGCCGGCCTGGCAGCTTTCGCGCGAGATCCGCGGCGGACGCCTGTCCTGCCGCCAGGTCATGAGCGCGTACCTGGCCCATATCGACCGTGTCAACCCGGTGACCAACGCCATCGTGGCACTGCGCGAGCGTGATGTGCTGATGCAGGAAGCCGCGGCCGCCGACGAAGCACTAGCCGCCGGCAAGGTGGCCGGATGGATGCATGGCATGCCGCAGGCACCCAAGGACCTGGCCCTCACGCGCGGCATCCGCACCACGTTCGGCTCGCCGATCTTCAAGGACAACGTGCCGGCGTCCGACGCCATCATCGTCGAGCGCGCGCGCAAGGCGGGTGCCATCCTGCTCGGCAAGACCAATACGCCGGAGTTCGGCCTCGGCTCGCAGACCTTCAACCCGGTCTACGGCGCCACGCGCAATCCGTACGACAGCACGCGCACGGCTGGCGGCAGCAGCGGCGGCGCCGCGGCGGCACTGGCCATGCGGCTGTTGCCGGTAGCTGATGGCAGCGACTTCGGCGGCTCGCTGCGCAACCCGGCCGGGTTCTGCAATGTCTACGGCTTCCGGCCCTCGGTCGGGCGCGTGCCATATGGCCCCACGCCGGAAGTCTTCCTGCAGCAACTCGGCTATGAAGGACCGATGGGCCGCACCGTGGCCGACGTGGCGCTGCTGCTGGCCACGCAGGCCGGCCCCGATCCGCGCACGCCACAGGCACTGGCGGCGGACCCGGTGCTCGCCACGCTGACGCCGGACAACGTCATGGCGGCGCTGTCGACCGACCTGAAAGGCAAGCGCGTGGCGTGGCTCGGCGACTGGGACGGCTACCTGCCGATGGAAGACGGCATCCTGGCGCTGTGCGAGCAGGCGCTGCAGGCGTTTCCGGCCTTTGGCGTGGGCGTCGAGAAGATCAAGCCGCCGTTCGCGCCGGAGCGCCTGTGGAAGACCTGGCTGGTGCACCGGCACTTCCTGGTCGGCAATGGCATGCTGCCGTTCTACAAGGACCCGGCGAAGCGCGCCATGCTCAAGCCTGAGGCCATCTGGGAAATCGAAGGCGCGCTGAAACTCAGCGGCGGGGACATCTACGCCGCCAGCGCCGACCGCAGCGCGTGGTACCAGGCGCTCGAGCACGTCTTTGCCAACTTCGACTACATTGCCGTGCCGACCGCGCAGGTGTTTCCCTTCGACGTGCGCGAACCGTGGCCGAAGGAGATTGCGGGCCGGCGGATGGACACCTACCACCGCTGGATGGAAGTCGTGTTCCCATGGACGCTGTCAGGCTGCCCGGCCATCAGCGTGCCGGTCGGCTTCGGCAAGAATGGCCTGCCGATGGGCATGCAACTCATTGGCCGCCCGCGCGACGACCTCAGCGTGCTGCGCCTGGCGCGCGCCTACGAGCAGGAGCGTGACTGGGTGGGCCGCCATCTGCCGCGCGCGGTGATGGCCTGAAAGGCGCGGAGCGCGTCAGCGGCGCGCGAGCGTCGCTGACGGCAGTTCGCCGAAGAAGGCGCGGTACTGCGCGGCAAATCGCGGCAGATGCTGGAAGCCGAAGTTCGCCGCGGCTGCGCCGACCGAGTCCGCCGCGCCGTTGCGAAGCGCCTGGCGCACACCGTTCATGCGCACCGCCCGCACGAAGTCGAGCGGCGACAGGCCGGTCACCTCGTTGAAGCTGTATTGCAGCGTCCGGCGCGACACGCCCAGGCGCTCGCACAGGGACAGGATGCTCCACGGCTGATCGGGGGCGCTGCGGATCATCTGGTAGGCGTCGGCCACCAGCCGGCGCCGTGCCGGCGTGGTCGGGAGCCGCTCGTTGCCGGCATTGCCTTCCCCCACCAGGGCGGTTGCGGCCGCCAGCAGCAGGGCATCGCGCATCGCGCTTTCGACAAAGCGGTTGCTGAACACCTCGGTATCGATGGCTGCGGTGGCCAATACGGACAGCAGCAGCGCGCGGAATTCCCGGCCAGCGATTTTCGTGACCGGACGTACCGGCGGCATGCGTTCGAGCCGGGCCGGCTCGCCGCCAGCCAGCGCAACGGCGCGCTGCAGCGCGGGCAACGGTACGGTCAGGCCGGCCAGGTCCAGTTCCCGCGGTGTGCGCATGGCCATCGACCGGCCGCATAGCAAGGTCTGCCCGTCCATGGCGTACCCCGAAAACCAGCCGCCCTGGCACTGCGCATCGGGCAAGGCCAGCGCAATGTAGCCGCGTGCGGCTTCCCCTTCTTCCAGCAAGCTCTGCGAAGTCTGTTCGCGGAAAACATGAACGTCCCCGTAGGTTACCTGGGACATCTCGGCGCGAAAGGCACCCGGCGTCAGTTGCTGGTAGCGCTGCTGCCAGCCATCCAGCTCGACCGCGGCTGTGTGCGCGTCATCCGCCACGACGTGGCGCAAGGTGCGCGCGGCGGTGGCTTCCGGCAAGGACTGGGGCGTGGGCGTCGGGGCAGGATTCATTGAGGGCACGGCTGGAGCGCTGTACCCGCGCGCGGCGGCTCGGGCCGGCTTGTGCTGCGCAGGTGCAACGGTTGAGTTTAGCCAATGGCGCAGCCGGCAATGGAGCGGGTCAACCCTGAGTGATTGGGCCGGAATCCCCTGATGATGAAAAAAACGACTGCAATATCGACATTTAAATCATCAACGGAATACGTCGACGTGGCTACACTTCCTTCCGTGCCGCACAACAAACACTACGGCACCGCTCACAAGGCGACCCGGACGGCATGCAGGGCGGCAGATCCGCCGCCCCGCGCCCCCTCCGAACCGACGGGGAATGCCGCCTGAAATCAGTTAGAAGAAGCAGCCATGCACAACACCTCCCTCAAAGCCCTCCTCCTTACCATCGCAACGCTCAGCGCCAGCGCCATGGCCGGCCAGGCAGCCGCCCAAGGCATGCAGGACCGTGGTATCTCCAGCGACCGCTACGGCTACGTCATGCGCCAGGGCAAGCCCGACCCATACACGGATGGCGGCAATGCCATCGGCAAGCGCGACCCGTTCACGGACGGCGGCCACGTCGCGGACAAGCGGGACCCCTTCACCCAAGGCGGCCACGGCGCGGCCACCGAGCTGAACCTGGCCGGCATGGACACCCGCGGCGTGTCGGCCCCGCCCGCACACGGCGCCTCGCGCGCGGACGCCAACGCTTAAGCAGAACGCTAGCCGAACACCTGACCCGCGCAGGCTCGTCTGTCACGGCGCCTGCGCACACGACGCTTTCCCGAGATTGACATGAAGACCATCCTGCTGGCGCTGCTTGGTGCCGCGGCTGTCACGGCGGCATTGCCCGCCATGGCTGGCCCCGACTGGGCCGTCATCGAACGCGGCCGCGCCGCGGCCCGCGCGGCGCATCCGTGCGCCGACACCCACCAGCGTTCCGCCGAAGCCGCACCGGCCAGTGCGCCCGGCATTCCCCACCACGGCTGACCCCTGCAGCGGCCGCACCGCGCGATTGCGGCCGCGCTGACCGACTGCGCTATCCTGTGCGGCTCATCCGAGCCAACCCACAAGGATCGCCGCATGACCAACGCCCCCGACCTGCGTGCCTACGCCTACGTTCTGGCGGTACCCGACCTGCCCCGCAGCGCCGGGTATTTCGAATCCGTATTGGGCTTTTCCGTCGACTGGCAGGATGGCGACAACTGGCGGGCGCTCAGCCGCGGCGGCGTGCGCGTGATGCTCGGACATTGCCCGGATGCGCTGTCGCCATCGCAGACCGGCGACCACAGCTATTTCGCCTACTTCCACGTGGACGACATCGACGCCCTGCATGCCGAACTGGCGCCGCGCGGCGCCATCATCCTGCAGCCGCCCGCCGACAAGCCATGGGGCATGCGCGAAATGGCGCTGGCCACGCCCGATGGCCATCGCATGATGGTGGGACAAGTACTCGGCTGACCGTCCCAGCGCGGGGCCAGGCCCCGCGCCAGGCGGCCCGGCTAGCGCGCGCTGCCTGCCAGTACCTCGACCGCGCTTTCGAAGTCATAGTTCTCCACCGCCTCGCACAGGCGACGGAAGCGATCGACTTCCAGCACGTCCGCCAGCCGCTGGCGGTTGGCCGCGAACGTCAGGCTGGCATCGCTGGCACCGTCGGCCAACTGGCGGCGCAGCAGGTCGAGCAAGTCCGACGTGCTGGCGGCCTGGTTGGCGAGCGGCGCTGCCGGTCCCGGCGCTTCCGCTGGCAGGTGCCGGGTCAGCGCTTCGCACAGGCTGGCGTGCGCCTGTTCCAGCGCCTGCAGCAAGGCGCACGGATCTTGCGCCCCCCTTCCCGTCAACGCGCACTCCAGCGACGCCGAGACGCTGGCCACCTGCCTGGCGCCAAGATTGCCGGCCAGGCCGGCCAGCGCGTGCGCAAGGCGCGCGGCCTCGGCACGCTCGCCGCCCTGCAGCAGCGCGCCGATCTGCTGCGGTGTGCTCGCATAGCCCGCGAGCAGGCGGCCCAGCAACTGGCGGAACGTGTCGATGCGCCCGCCGACACGGGCGACCGCGCCGTCGACATCGAGCAGGCCCGTGGCTGCAAGTGCCCGGATCCAGTCCGGCACAGCGTCCGCCGCTTCGGGTTCGGCCGTCTCGACCATCGCGTTCGGCACGGCCAGCGCATCGTCGTGCCAGCCCGCCGCTTCCCGCGCGCCGGCGCCGGTCCTTGACGGCGCGCCGGTCAGCCACCGGTGCAGGGTCGTGAAGAAGGTGGCCGGACTGATGGGCTTGGCGATATGGTCGTCCATGCCCGCTGCCAGGCAGCGGTTGCGGTCTTCGGGCAAGGCATTGGCCGTCATCGCCACCACCGGCAGCGACGCCAGCCGCGGGTTGGCGCGGATGTGGCGCGTGGCTTCGAACCCGTCCATGACCGGCATCTGCATGTCCATCAATACCAGGTCGTAGTCCTGCCCTGCCAGCAGCTCCAGTGCGATCGCGCCATTCTCCGCCGTATCGGGCGTGATGCCGGCCTGCTGAAGCAGATGCGTGGCGACCTCGCGGTTGATCTCGTTGTCTTCGACCAGCAGCACGCGCGCGTGCGGCAGCGACCAGCCGGGCCCCGTCTCGGATCCCGGCGCGCCGCGGTCCGCCATGCGTCCCGGCTCCGAAGCCAGCACCCGCATGGTCGCGTCGAACAGGACCGACGGGCTGACCGGCTTGTGCAGCGTGGTCTCGAAGCCGTTGCGCTGGCCTTCGCGCACGACTTCTTCGCGCCCGTTGGCAGTAATCATGAGCGGCCGCGGACGCTGGCCCTGCAATGACATTGCCGCCAGCCTGCGCACGGTTTCGATGCCGTTCAGCCCGGGCATGCGCCAGTCGATGAAGACGGCATGGTAGGGATCGGACATGGCGTCCGCGTGCTGGATGGCGGATAGCGCCTTCTCGCCGGACTCGGCTTCGTCCGCGCGAAAGCCAAAGCCGCGCAGCATGGAGACAATCACCTGGCGCGCATAGCCATGGTCATCGACCACCAGCAGACGGCGCCCCGCGAGTTCCGGCCGCACCAGCAGTGCCGGCGCCCGCCTGGTACCCGGCAGCAGCGCCAGCTCGAACCAGAACGTGCTGCCCTTGCCCACTTCGCTCTGCACACCCATGGTACCGCCCATCAGGGTCACCAGCCGGTGGCTGATGGCCAGCCCCAGGCCGCTGCCGCCATATTGCCGCGTGGTGGAGCTGTCGGCCTGCTCGAAGCTGCGAAACAGCCGCGGGATGGCATCGGCATCGATGCCGACGCCCGTGTCGCGCACCTCGAAATGCAGCCGGATCCGCGTCTCGGCATCCTCGCCGGCACAGCGCGCCACGCGAACCACGATCTCGCCGCGCTCGGTGAACTTGACCGCATTGGTGGTGAAGTTGATCAACACCTGGCGGATGCGCAGCGGATCGCCGCGCAGCGAATCCGGTACGTCCGGCTGCACGTCGACCACCAGTTCCAGCTGCTTGGCGGCAGCGCGTTCGCTGACCAGATCTCCCACCGTGCGCAGCAGGCGCTCCAGCGAAAAATCGATCTGCTCGATCTCCAGCTTGCCGGCCTCGATCTTCGACAGGTCCAGGATGTCGTTCAGGATGCCCAGCAGGTGCTGGCCCGAACGCTGGATCTTCTCGACGTAGTCACGCTGCCGGGGGTCAAGTCGGGTGCTGAGCGCCAGGTGCGCCATGCCGATTACCGCGTTCATCGGGGTACGGATCTCATGGCTCATATTGGCCAGGAAACTGGCCTTGGCCTGGGCAGCCGACTCGGCCTCATGCTTGGCCTTGGCCAGTTCCGCGTTGGCCACGGCCAGTTCGCGGGTGCGTTCCCACACCTTCTGCTCCAGCGTCTGCGACATCTCCCTGAGTTCGCGCGTGGCGCGCTCCTCCTCGGTAATGTCGATACCGACCGCCCCCACGCCCACCACGGCCTTGCTGGCCGGGTCCTGCACCGGGAAGCGCATGATTCGCAGCTGGCGCGTGCCCTCTGGCGAAGCCATCGCGTAGAGGTGCTCTTCGGCCTGTCCCGTGGCCATCACGCGGTCTTCGATTTCCCAGCGCTCCTGGGTGCCGTCGGGCATGACCGCGAGTTCACGGTCGGTCTTGCCCAGCACCTGTTCGCGCTCCAGGCCGAGCAGCGTCTCCAGGGCCGGATTGAGCTGCAGGAAGGCGTGGTTGCGGTCCTTCAGGTGGATGATGGCCGGCGAGTGGTCCAGCAGCGCGCGCAGTCGCTCCTCGCTCTGCGCCAGCTTGTGCTGGCTCTTGCGCAGCGCCCAGGCTGCCACCGCGATCAGCAGCATGATGGCGCCCGCCATGCTGGCCACCACGGCGCGCGTGGACAGGTAGGAGCCGAGCGCTTCCTGCATGTCCTGCTCCAGGATCAGACCGGCCCCGAGTGCCGGTATCCACAGCCCTGCGCCGGCCGCGCGCTGGCCGTGGTAGTCCTGGTAGCCGAAGGCAGTTTGCAGGGTCTCGGAATGCAGTACCTGCTGCGCCAGGCGTGTGAGCGGCGCATCGTTGTCGGCACGCCAGCGGCCATTGCCAACGTCGTGCGGCACGCGCACGTGCAGGTTGAACATGGAGGCATCGCCCGGCTGGAGCAGCCCCTGCCCGACCAGCGTCTCGTCGAAGCGGCTCGGCGAATTGAGCCGGCCGTCGCGGTCGATCACATACAGCTCGCCGGAGTTGCCGAAACGCGCGGCCTTGAGGATCTGCAGCATCACCGCGTACGGGTCGATGCGCAGGCATAGCGCGCCGATGACGCGGTCATGGTCCCACAGGCGCGAACACACGACCTGGAACGGGCTGCGGCCCACCGGCCCGACCGGTCCGTCTTCCAGCAGCGGTCCCGGGTATGGCGCAGACAAGGCGGCACCGTTCTCTCGCGCGCGCGTTGCCGCAGCCGCAGCTTCGGGCTGCAGCAGCTGTCCGTTGCGCTCGGCCAGGTCGGAAACCACGATGCGGTTGTCCATCGAGATCAGCCCGTAGCCGATATAGCCGTTGGAGCGGTACAGCGGCGTGATCCAGCTGGCGAAGTCGCGCAGCTGGTCGGCACTGGGCTGGGCGCCGTCGCCCAGCAGCGGCCGCGCCAGCCGCATCGTGTCGTCCAGCGTGCTCATGGACACGGCGCGGCGGCGCTGCTCGCTGGCCCAGGTCTCGAGCTGGCGCGCGGTGGTGTTGACGGTCGCGCCCAGGCGCGCGCCGACGCTCGCCTGCTCGTTCTGGCGCACCGTCGACATCGCGGCGAACGCCACCAGCCAGACCGCCAGGATCAGCAATGCGCCGTAGGCCAGCAGTGAGCCGCGCAGCCAGAAGCCTGCGTGTGAATCGGGCCTGGACATCGCTCAGATTGCGGGCGACAGACAGCGCTGCGGCTCGTGTGCCGGGTCAGCAAAGCGCAGCGCAATGGCGTGGAATTCGTCTGCAATGCCGTGGAACGCATCGACCATGCCGGGATCGAAATGCCGGCCACGTCCTTCCAGGATGATGCGCACGGCCTCTTCGTGCGGGAAGGCGGGCTTGTAGACGCGCCGCGATATCAGCGCGTCATAGACATCGGCCAGCGCCATCAGGCGGGCCGACACGGGGATGGCGTCGCCGGCAAGCCCTTCAGGATAGCCCGAGCCATCCCATTTTTCATGGTGGTACTGGGCAATCTCGCGCGCATAGCGCAGGAAGGAATCGCGCGTGCCGCACTGGGCTTCGGCATCGGCAATGGCGTCGCGGCCCAGCGTGGTGTGGGACTTCATCGTCTCGAACTCCTCGGCGGTCAGCTTGCCGGGCTTGAGCAGGATGCGGTCCGGAATCCCGACCTTGCCGATATCGTGCAACGGCGCGGACTTGAACAGCAGGTCGATGGTGCGCTCGTCCAGTTGCGCGCTGAAACGCGGGTCGTGCCGCAGCGCGCGCGCCAGCGCCCTCACGTAGTGCTGGGTGCGGCGGATGTGGTTGCCGGTCTCGTTGTCGCGGGTTTCGGCGAGCGCGGCCAGCGCAATGATGGTGGCGTCTTCGATCTGCGTGATTTCGCGCATGCGCCGCTGGACCTCGGCCTCCAGGTAGGCCGACCGGTCGCGCAGGAAATCGTGCGCCTGCTTGAGCGTAAGCTGGCTGGCGATGCGGGCGCGGGCCACGGGCGGGCTGACCGGCTTCATGATGTAGTCGACGGCGCCCACCTCGAACCCGCGCGCTTCATCGAGTTCGTCGGTACGGGCGGTCAGGAAGATGACCGGGATGTGCGCGGTGGCCGGGTTGGCCTTGAGATGGCGGCAGGTTTCATAGCCATCCATCTCCGGCATCGACACGTCCAGCAGGATCAGGTCCGGCGCCGACGACGCGGCCAGCTGCAGCGCCTTGGCGCCACGGTTGGCCACGCGCACGCGGTACGGGTCCTGCAGCATTGCCACCATGGCGGCAATGTTTTCCGGAATGTCGTCGACGACGAGGACGGTAGGTCGCTGCTCTGGGCTGTCGGCGCTCATGTTCAGTGCGTTGGGTTGGCCGGGCACTGCGCTGCGTGGCGCAGCAGACCGGCACCGGATTCAGGAGCCAGGCGCCCGCGCGTGTACTGCACACCGCAGGTATCGCCAATCGGAGCATCGGCCGGAAGGGGCAAAACCTGTGCCCTCCTGAAGCGGGGATTGCCAGCACGTTTATTATCGCGGCTGCCAGGTTTGGCAGCCCAGGCGCGCTCAGGCAATCGCCGCCATGGCCTTCAGGATGGGCCCCGCGTCGGCCGGCCTGACCAGGCGCGACACCTCCTGGCCGTCGCGCAGGAAGACCAGCGTGGGCCAGAGCTTGACCCTGAACGAGCGGCCCAGCGGGCGGCCGCTGCCGTCTTCCACCTTGATGTGCCGCAGGTCCGGATAGCTGGCAAAGGCCTGGGCCAGCGCCGGCTGGGCACGCTGGCACCAGCCGCACCAGTCGGTGCCGAACTCGAGCAGCGTGGGACCCTGCAGGGCGTCGATTTCCGCTCGCGGGGGCGCGTCGGAAAGGTAATGATCCGTCATGGGCATCGCAGCATCTCCTCCCGGAAGTGGGGGTTATGTCTTTCTGTGTTTGCGGCCTGTTGCCTCCCGTGAAGCAACGACCGTACCGGCGGCGCAGTGTGCCACGCGGCCCGCCTTCAGGACAGTGTCTCCGCACGGCGCAACGCCAGCATGGCGCAGGCAATGCGCATTTCCACGATGGCTGCCCTGGTGTGCCGCGTGAGGCATAAGGAAAGAGCAAATCGTTATTTCACTCCCATGTAATGCTCGCCTTATAGTCCACAGTTCACTGGAACAAGACGGGCGCACCGGCACTCCTGCCGTGGCCCCTTGGAGCACAACGTTGACTGACGGCCTTACCCTCGGCGATACCCTTTCCTGGCCCGCCCGCTACCTGCCTCGCAAGACCGCGCTGGTCACCGGTACCGGGGCCGCACGGCGCGCATGGACCTATGCCGGCCTGGATGTCGAAGTCAACCGCCACGCCAATGCCCTGCTCTCGGTTGGCATCGGCAAGGGCGACGTCGTGGCGGCCTTTCTCTACAACACGCCGGCCTTCGTTTTCACGCTGCTGGCCTGCGCCCGCATCGGCGCGGTGTTCAACCCGGTCAACTACCGCCTGGCTGCGCAGGAACTGGCCTATATCCTGAACGACGGCAATGCCCGGGCGCTGGTGTTCGAGCAGGAAGGGGCCCCGGTCGCGGAAAAGGCAGCCGCGCAGGCCACCGGCAAGCCGCTGCTGATCTATGCCGAGGACGGCGCCGCGCCGTCGTTTGCCACGCACCACCTGGCCACGCTGGCCGCCGGCCAGCCCGCCACGGCACCGGACGTCATCGTGCATGAGGACGATCCTTGCATCCTCATGTACACCAGCGGCACTACGGGCCGGCCCAAGGGCGTCGTGCACACCCACCGCAGCAAGCTGTTCCACAACGCCATGATGCATCAGGCCATGGGCCTGACGCGCGAAGACGTAGGCCTGTCCGTGGCCCCGCTCAACCATACCGCCGAGCTGCATACCAGCTTCCTGCCCCGGCTGCAGCTTGGCGCCACCCAGGTACTGCAGCGGCGCTTTGACGCCAGCGAGGCCTGGGAGCTGGTCGAGGCCGAGCGCGTCACGCATTTCTTTGCGGCACCGACCATGGTCGGCATGCTGCTGAACCATCCCGATGCGCAGCGGCGCGATCTTTCCTCGCTGCGGCTCGTGGAATATGGCGGCGCCTCGATGGCTCCGCACCTGATCCGCGAATGGGACCGCAAGATCGGCGCTGGCCTGGTGCAGGTCTACGGCACCACCGAGATGGGCCCCTGCATGTCGGTGCTCTACCCGCACGAGCAACTGAGCCACGCGGGCTCGGCCGGCCTGCCGTCGCTCGGCCACGACCTGGTGGTGGCGCGGCTGCGCGACGACGGCGAGCCGACCGATCCGTCACAGCCGTGCGCACCCGGCGAGGTCGGTGAAGTGCTGGTACGCGGGCCGTGCATGATGCGCGGCTACCTGAACCGGCCCGACGCCAATGCGCGGGCACTGGCCCATGGCTGGTACCACACCGGCGACCTCGGCAGCCTGGACCAGGACGGCTACCTCTGGATCCGCGACCGCATCGACTACATGATCAACTCCGGCGCCGAGAATGTTTACCCGCGCGAGGTGGAAGACGCCCTGATCGAGCATCCCGCCGTGCTGGAGGTTGCGGTCCTGGGCGAATCCGATCCGACCTGGGGCCAGGTGGTCGGCGCCTATGTCGTCGCGCGTCCGCAAGCGCAGGTCAGCGCCGAACAGCTCGACGCCTTCCTGCTGCAAGGCGACCGGCTGGCCGCCTACAAGCGGCCGCGCCGCTACCATTTCCTGGAGGCGCTGCCCAAGACCACCAGCGGCAAGATCCAGAAGCACATGCTGCGCGCCGGCTGACGGCGGCGCGGTGTTGCGGCCGGGGGATGATGGGGGTTGTCGGTGCTTGGCGGGCGTTTTCGTGGTTGACGAACGGCCCGAGGTGGTGAAGACGGCACAGGGCATAGCCAGACTGCCTGCCGCGTAGATGATCAGGATAGAGACGTCAGATGAGCGAATCCGGATTACGTGGTGGCCCCTCCTAACCACGCCATCGGTGGGACGCCTACGGCTGCGCTGCGCGCGGGTCGGCAAAACAGCGGCGCCTGCCAAGCACGACAACCCCAACCCATCTTCTGAACACGGGCAGTCCCGCAGGTGTTTCATCTTCCTGACGCGTCAAACCCGGTCAACAGGGAATAGACCAGAGTTCGCTCACGAAACCCGCACTCGGCATGGGGTCATGCAGAGCGCGCGCATATATCGTATAGTCACGATACACATTTTGATGTTTCCCGATATATGGTTCGTGAATCACCGAAACAACCTGCGCCGGACACCACCCCCGCGAAGCCCGAGATCGACGTGGATGCCATCCACAAGGCCCTGGCCAATCCCGTGCGGCGGAAAATCCTTGCCTGGCTGCGAACGCCGGAAGCGTATTTCGCCGAGCAGGAACACCCGCTCGACATGGGCGTGTGCGCGGGGCTGATCGACACGCATTGCGGACTGTCGCAATCGACGGTGTCGGCACACCTTGCGACGTTGCAGCGTGCGGGGCTGATCCGCGCCCGGCGCGTTGGCCAGTGGGTCTTCTTCAAGCGTGACGAAGAGACCATCCAGGCGTTTCTCGACCATATCCACCAAGACCTCTGATTCGTACCGGCATGGCGCTGCCGCGTCTTGCCATTGCCCTGACCTCCGCACTGACCGTGCGTCCTTCCCTTCCATACGAAAGGCCAGACCTCATGCCTACTCTCTTCGATCCGATCCGCATTGGCGACCTCGACCTGCCCAATCGCGTCATCATGGCGCCGCTGACGCGTTCGCGTGCAGTCGGTGGCCAGCGCGTGCCGAACGCACTGATGACCGAGTATTACGTACAACGCGCGTCTGCCGGCCTGATCATTTCCGAAGCCACCGCGGTGACGCCGCAAGGCGTGGGTTATGCCGACACGCCGGGCATCTGGACCGACGCGCAGGTCGCGGGCTGGAAGCAGGTGACCGACGCCATCCATGCCGCGGGCGGCCGCATCTTCCTGCAACTCTGGCATGTCGGCCGGATCTCGGACCCGATCTTCCTGGACGGCGAACTGCCGGTGGCACCGAGCGCTATCGCAGCCGGCGGCCATGTGAGCCTCGTGCGCCCGCAGCGCGCCTTCGTGACCCCGCGCGCCCTGGAAACCGAGGAAATCGCCGGCGTGGTCGCGGCCTACCGCCACGGTGCCGAGAATGCCAAGAAGGCAGGCTTCGACGGCGTCGAAGTCCACGGTGCCAACGGCTACCTGCTTGACCAGTTCCTGCAGGATTCCACCAACAAGCGCACCGATGCCTACGGCGGCTCGATCGAGAACCGCGCGCGGCTGCTGCTGGAAGTCACCGACGCCTGCATCGATGTGTGGGGCGCCAACCGCGTCGGCGTGCACCTCTCGCCGCGCGGCGATGCGCATTCGATGGGCGACTCCGACCCGGCGGCGACGTTCGGCTATGTGGCACGCGAACTGGGCAAGCGCGGCATCGCGTTCATCTGCGCACGCGAGGCGCTGGGCGACAATCGCCTCGGGCCGGCACTAAAGGCGGCATTCGGCGGCGTCTATATCGCCAACGAGAAGATGACCAAGCAGACCGCCGAACGCGTGCTGGCCGCCGGCGAGGCCGACGCCGTCGCGTTCGGGCAGCTGTTTATCGCCAACCCGGACCTGCCGCGCCGCCTCGAGCTCGACGCATCGCTCAATGCGCCGCGCCCCGAGACGTTCTATCACCCGGGCGCGGAAGGCTATACGGACTACCCGGCGCTGGTCTGACTGCTCCGACAGGCCGGTCGCACCGGCCTGCCAGGGCCAAGGGAACCCGCGCTAGTTCGCTTCGGCGAAGTGAAAGGTTCCCTTGCCGCGTGCCTTGGCCATATACAGCGCCCTGTCCGCGATGCCCAGCAGGGCATCGGCCGTGCGTCCTTGCGGCCGGACATGGGCGATGCCGACGCTCACGCCCACCCGGACCTCGGCCCCATTCGACAACCGGTATGGCGCGCTGATATCGCGCAGGAGCCGATCGGCCAGCAACCGGACGCTGTCGCGCTGGTCATCGCCAAGCACGATCACGAACTCATCCCCGCCGATCCGTGCCACGCGCGCGCTGCCGGGTACGCCGGCGCGCATGCGCTCGGCGACGTGCTGGAGCAGTTCGTCGCCACCACCGTGGCCATGGATATCGTTGACCTGCTTGAAGCCATCGAGATCCAGATAAAAGAGCGCCAGCCGCTGCGACGGCAGGTCGTCGCTCGCGTTGGTGCGCCGGATCTCGGTCAGGATGCTGGCCCGGTTGAGCAGCCCCGTCAGCGCATCGTGCCGCGCACGATGCGCACTCTCCTGCTCCGACTCCATGGTCGCCACCAGCATCGCGTTCATGCGAAACGAGGCGCTGGTCATGCTGGCGACATAGACGGGCAACTGGACCAGGGTCAGCAGGAACAACGGCTCTCGTGCGACCAGGGCGCCGAGACAGCACGGACCAAGCGCCAGGAGAATCATCAGGCCGGTCATCCTTGGCGCGCCGAAGTTCCTGAAGCAGATCCTGCCGATCATGGCGGCCGACGACAGGCACGCCAGCGCGGCCGCGAGCCAGTCGCCGCTGGTAATGCTCAGGTAGGTCCCCAGGCCAACGCTGAACGCCCAGACCAGGCTCAGCAGTACATGCAGGTCAGTATGCGTGGCCAGCCCGGCCCGCGCCCTTCGCTTGGCGGAAGTCAGGACGCCGATGCGCGCGACACAGATCATGCATTCCAGCGCCAGCCAGAAGAAAAATTGCGTGCGTGGCAGATGCCAGGTGATGAGCGCCGCCACCAGCAGCGTATTGATGACGCCGCCGATGAAAATGGACAGGGTGCCGAACAGGCTGCCCACCAGCGCATGCCGGATATCCGGAGAGACCGGCCTGCCGGGGTCCACGAGCCACTTCATCGGCTGCCAGCGCGGCAGCGTGAACACCCCTGTCGAATCCGGCATAAACCTGTGCCTCTGCTTGCGTTGAGCGTGATGGTTGAAGACACCTGGCGGATTTCGGACGCAGTCCGCGACGTCCTGCCCTAGAACTCGCTTGCGCCGATTTCCTGGGTCCGGGCATGGCCGCTGCGCGCGCCATGGAGGGTGAGCGACATCCGGCTGTATCGCGTGCCATTGCCTTCGGCAATTTCTTCGAGTTCGAATGGCTCCGTCCTGGAGATCTCCCCGGTATCGAGATCCATGAAGCGAACATCGAAGTTGCCGGAAGCCATATTGGCAAACTCGAAGGAAGCTCCCGACTTGACCAGTGCGAAACGCACCGGGACCGGGTCGCCGCCTTCCAGCGAGAACACTTTCAGGAAGACGTCGGCCGGGTTGCGCGAATTGTCGACCGTCAGTGACGACAATCCCCCCGTCTTGCGAATGGGATAACCGGGAACGTAGCTGGACCACGCCGGCCAGGACTGGCCGTTCGGCGCAACGGGCGGGCGCACATAGCGCGGCTGCGCTTGCGTCGGCTTCCATGGCGTCGCGGGAGCCGCGCGCGACTCGCCAGGCGTTTCCGGCACGGTCACGACCTCAGGCGGACGGGAAGTCTCCGCCGGCATGCGCGCTGTCGGAATGATCAGGTAAATCGCGGCCCCCGCAACCACCAGCACGAACAGCGTCTTTGAAACAGTGTGGTTGGCGGCCGGCTTTGCCGTCCCCTGTGAAGGCGCCGATGCCCGCGATGCTGTCGACGCCCCGGGACGAGCCTGGCGCGCTGCCGACCCTGCCCTGGAAGCCGGGCTCGTGGAGGCGCCAGAGGCTGTCGAAGCCGGCCTGGCCCGCTGCCCGGCACTGGCGGACGCCACCGCCTTTGCCTTTTCCTGCGCCGCGATCCAGGCATCGTGCTGGGCGCGCTTTGCCGGGTCCATCAGGACCTCATAAGCCGTGTTGATAATCGTCATGACCCGGTGGGATTCGGAAGAGTCCTGGTTCCGGTCCGGATGATGCTTTTGACTTAATGCCTTGTATGCCGCCCGAATAACCTCAGGCGGGGCGTCACGAGAAATCTTCAGATTATCGTAATGGGTATGCATTCTCGATGCCGGCGCATAAAGGTCGGGGTCGATTTTACCGCCCGCGCAGTAACAAGGGAATCTCGCTTTGCCGGCATTGAAAGGGCAATTTGCCATGAGCCAGTTAATCGGCATGCCATAGGACGGGGAGTCGTGCGGCCACAAGGCTCGCTTTTCGGACGCTCCGCGTGTCCGTAACCCTCGCTAACGTCAACCTCCTTGTGTGTCACCATTGTGTCGACCACCATTCAAATGGCAACAAATCGGCCTGCTCTTCCCGCAAGCCGGGTCCGGGTCTTTAACTTTCCAGAGGAGGAAGTCAGTATGACCAAGAGGATTGCACTGGTTACGGGTGGCATGGGCGGCCTGGGAGAGGCTATTTCCATCCGCTTGCATGATGCGGGCCATACGGTGCTGGTAACCCATTCGCCGGGCAACACCAAAGTCCAGGAATGGCTGGCAACCATGGCAGCGGGCGGTCGCGAGATGAATGCATACGAAGTCGATGTGGCGGACTTCGATAGCTGCCAGGCATGCATGGCGAAGATCCTGGGCGAAGTGGGCCACGTCGATATCCTGGTGAACAACGCCGGCATCACGCGTGACATGGCCTTCAAGAAAATGGGCAAGCCTGACTGGGATGCGGTACTGAGGACCGACCTCGACTCCGTATTCAATGTCACCAAGCCGCTCTGCGAGGGCATGGTGGAGCGCGGCTGGGGCCGCATCATCAACATCTCGTCGGTCAACGGCTCCAAAGGCGCCTTTGGCCAGACCAACTATTCCGCCGCAAAGGCTGGCATGCATGGATTCACCAAGGCGCTGGCCCTGGAGGTCGCCAGGAAGGGCGTGACAGTCAATACGGTGTCGCCGGGCTATCTGGCCACCAAGATGGTGATGGCCGTGCCGAAAGACGTCATGGACAGCAAAATCCTGCCCCAGATTCCGATGGGCCGTCTCGGCAGGCCCGAAGAGGTAGCAGGACTGGTGGCCTTCCTTTGCTCGGAAGATGCGGCCTACCTGACGGGGGCAAATCTCGCCATAAACGGCGGGCAGCATATGGACTGAAGCCTGCATGGGCACGCTGCCTCCTGGGGCGGCTTGCCCTCTCCCGGCACGCTGCGCACTGGCATCGTCCGACCGAAATCCGGGCTGGCCGGCTGAATGCGGCCGTCCGACCGCCGTCCAGATGCGGCGTGCGAAGGCGCCAGCCGCTTACTTGCAATACAGGTAAAATCAAAATATTTGTATGTCAGGTAATTTGCATTTACCTGTAATTCAACTAAAATAGTTTTACCCGAATTTCAGGTATTTCAAATGATGCAAGTGCTCTCGACGCCATCTCAGCTAGGCCAGGTTTTACGTTCGGCACGCCGGGCGAAGAAGCTCACGCAAGGCCAGGCCGCCACCAGGCTGGGTCTCAGCCAAAGCCGGCTGTCAGCCTTGGAACTGGAACCTGAAGCCATCTCCGCGGAACAACTGCTGGCTCTGGTGAGCCTTTACGGGCTGGAATTACTCATCCAGTCGAAGGGCCCGGCCCCGACATCCGAAGAAACGGAGTGGTAACGACCGTGGGAAGAAAGTCACACACTCGGGCGCTGTCCCTCTGGGCCAATGGTCTTCGGGTTGGCACCTGGCGCATCCCGCCACACGGTCCAATGGAGCTCCAGTACGACGAAGACTGGATGCGATCTGCCGCCGGCCGTCCCTTGTCCCTGTCATTACCGTTTGGCGTTGACAACTCTCCCTTGAAGGGAGCCCGAGTCCGAAACTACTTTGACAACCTCCTGCCAGATAACGACAACATCCGCAGGCGGCTCGCCACCAGGTTTCAGACCGGTTCCACCGACGCTTTCGACCTGCTGGAAGCCATTGGACGCGATTGCGTTGGCGCTGTCCAACTCCTCAGGGAAGATGAGGCTCCTCAGAATGTCGACCGGATTGAAGGCATCCCGCTATCCGATGCCGACATCGAAAAGCTGCTTGAGAATACGGTTACTACAACGGGGCCTGGAACGGTCAGGGAAGACGAGGATTTCCGCATCTCCATTGCGGGCGCCCAGGAAAAGACCGCCCTGCTCTATCACGAAGGAAGGTGGCTGCTGCCGCATGGCGCAACGCCTACCACGCATATCTTGAAGCTGCCGCTCGGCCTGGTCGGCAACCGCAAGGCGGACTTGACGACTTCGGTGGAGAACGAATGGCTTTGCATGCAGCTGGTCAAGGCGTTCGGACTCCCGGTGCCCGACTGCGAAATACTGACCTTCGGCAAGCAGAAAGTGCTCGTCGTCAAGCGGTTTGACCGACAGCTACATCGCAGCGGCCAGTGGATCATGCGGTTGCCGCAGGAGGACTTCTGCCAGGCCCTCGGCGTACCTCCCCATCTGAAATACGAAGCAGAAGGCGGCCCGGGGATGGCCGACATTGCGAGAATTCTCCGGCAATCGCAGACGCCCGAGCGGGACCTCGAGATCTTCCTGGCAGCACAAATCCTGTTCTGGATGCTGGCCGCGACTGACGGACATGCCAAGAACTTCAGCATCCATATGCTGTCGGCGGGGCGCTACAACCTGACGCCACTCTACGATATCTTGTCTGCCTGGCCCATTATCGGCGATGGGCCCAATTGCATCTCTTACCATAAAGCCAAGCTTGCCATGGCAGTCGATGGCAAGAACCGCCACTATCACCTGAAAGACATTCGGCGCCGCCATTTCAACGCCATGGCCCACAGGTGTTATGCGGGCGAAACTGCAGAGCCAGTCCTTCGCGATTTAATTGCGCAAGTTCCCTCGGTTATTTCGAGCGTAGCAGGACAGCTCCCTGCTGGATTCCCGGCTCGGGTCTCCGACCGAATTTTCGAAGGCCTTCAGGCATCGGCGAAGCGTCTGGAAGACATGGAATCTGTCGTGGTGAGGTGACGGCAATCGGCAATTCCGGCAGATATGCCTGTGAAACGCCGGACATTGTCATCACCTTCCTACGATCAATGCCTGGATCCCGCGGCCACCACTCCCGCCTTCGAGTACTGCAACAGCACACCCGACGACGCGACCGCAGCAGCAGTCAGCGGCAGGCGATCCGCCCGCTGCGTCGCGACGAATGACTTGCCATCATCCGCGCTCGTCAGGAGGACGCCGTCCAGCGCCGTGGCAAACACTTTGCCATCCTGCTCGCGAAACGCGGTCACGGAGCTCTTGGCGGGACTGGCCGCCGGCTTCCAGCTGGCGCCGGCATCGTCGCTTCGGTAGATCGTTCCCTTCAGTCCCCCAACCAGCAAAGCGCCGCTCTTCAGGTACGTGCCGGCCCAGAACGAACCCTGGTACCCGGTCTCGACATAAGTCCACGTTGCGCCATCATCAACGGAGCGCAGGATTCGACCGCGCTCCGCCGCCACCAGCAGTGCACCGGGGCCGCCGGCGAAGACCGCGTAGAGATTGGCATCGGCGCCCTTCTGTGCGGCCGGATGCGGGAGTTCGACCTGCGTCCAGGTCTTGCCACCGTCCTCGGTCCGCAGCATCAGCGACCACAGGCCGACCGCCACGCCATGCATCGTATCCCGGAAGTAGACCGAAAAGAGCGGCTGGTCGATCTTAGTGTCGAGCCGCTGCGTCTGCCACGTGCGGCCTCCGTCGGCCGTGTGCAGGATCGCTCCCCAATGGCCGACGGCCCAGCCCTGCTGCGGATCGGCGAAATGCACCGCGTTCAACGTAGCCCGCAGCGGCACCTTGTCGGCCTGCCGGTATGACTTCCCGTCATCGTTTGACAGCAGCACGATGCCGTGCTCCCCCACCGTGACGACGCGACTGCCGGCGTTGGCCGCGCCCAGGACGGACGCCCTGGTCGCGTGGCTGGCCGCCTCGGCGGGTTGGGTGAATGGCTGCGCAGCGTCGGCGGCGCTTGCGGCAGGGGCGCCCATCGCACCGGCCAGGGCAAGCGCCAGTACCGGGCAGGTCAGCAGTTTCGAGACGTTCATTTGCAGCACCTCAATGACTCAGCACACCGGGCGCCCGGACCGGCTTCCTGCGCGGGAAGATCATTTCCAGCACCACCGCCAGGGCCGGCAGCGCTGTCATCGCCATGATCAGATTGACGATGAACATGAAGGCAAGCAGCTTGCCCATGTCCGCCTGGAACTTCAGGGCAGAGAAAGACCACGTCGCCACCCCGATCGCCAGCGTGATGGCGGTAAAGATCGTGGCCACGCCAACTTCCTGGATGGCCTTCTCCAGCGCGGCCGTGATCTGCACGCCGTTCGCGAGATGCAGTTGCAGGCGGTTGTAGATATAGAAGGCGTAGTCCACGCCGATCCCCACGGCTAGCACCATCACGGGCAGCGTCGCCACGGTCAGGCCGATCTGCAGTTCCTTCATGAACCAGTATCCGATGAAGGTGCCGACGGTCAGCGGCACGCAACAGGCAATCATGGCGCGGAAATCGCGGTACGCCACGAACACGAGGATCAGGATCGCCGCGTAGACGTACAGCATCATCGGCAGCTCGGACTTCTCCACCTCGTCGTTGATGGCCGCCAGCACGCCCGCATTGCCGGCCGCGAAGCGGACGGTCACGCCGGTCGTCTCGTGGGTCTTGCGGAACTCGCGGGCGGCATGCAGCACGCCCTCGATGGTGGTCGCCTTGTGGTCCTTCAGGAACAGGTGGACGGCGGTCATGCTGCAGTCCTTGCTCATGTACCCATGCACACGACCGATCTCGGCGCTCAGCGCGGCGTAATTGCCGGCGTCGATGGGCACCACGGCCATCTTCGGGTTGCCCTCGTTGTAGCCCTCGCTGTAGGTCTTGAGCTGCGTCGAGTAGGACGAAATCGACGCCACGCCATCGGCCTTGCCCATCGCCCACACGAACTCGTCCTGCAGCATGCCGACATTGACGTTCCCGCAGGAGTCGGCCGGCGCCTCGAAGACGACGGTCAGCCAGTCCAGACCCACGTCATAGGACGATGAGATCGCCACGGCATCTCGGTTGAAGCGCGCATCCTCGCGCAGTTCCGGCGCGCCCGGCTGCAGTGTGCCAATCACGCGGTCACGGCTTTCCCAGGCGGCGACACCAAAGACTACGGCGGTCACAAGCAACGCAATGACGGCATTGCGGCGCTCGGCCACGCGCGCCAGCGAGCGCAGCCACACGGCGCGCTGCTCGCGCTTTTCCATCGCCTTGGCCGCGTATGCCTTTTCGAAATGGAAGTACGACGCCGCAACCGGCAGCATCACGAGGTTGGTGATGATCTTGTACCCGACGCCGATCGACGCCGTGATCGCCAGTTCGCGCACCATCGGGATCGGGATCAGGATCAGCGTGACGAACGACACCAGCGCGGTCACCAGCGCCAGCGTGCCCGGCACCAGCAGCCCGCTGAAGCTCGCGCGGGCGGCCTCCATCGAACTCCTGCCGTGGGATAGTTCGCGCACGATGAAATTGATCTGCTGCACGCCGTGCGACACCCCGATCGCGAAGACCAGGAATGGCACCAGCACCCCCAGCGGGTCCAGCCCGAAGCCCAGCAGCCGCAGCGTGCCGAACTGCCACACCAACGACGTCAGCGAGCAGACGATCGGCAGGATGGTGAAGCGCAGCGAGTGGCAGTACCAGTACACCGCCAGCGCGGTCAGGACCAGCGCGATGCTGCAGAAGACCAGCACGCCTTCGGCGCCGTCGGCGATGTCGCCGATCTGCTTGGCAAAGCCGATGATCTGGACTTCGAAGTCCTTGTTCTCGAACTTCGAGCGGATTTGATTTTCGAGCAGCCGGTTGTACGCGATGTAGTCGAGCTGCTTGCCGTCGCGGCCCACCTCCACCAGTTCGGCCGTGATCATGCCGCTGGCCTGGTCGCGCGAGACCAGCGTGCCGACGAAGCCGCCCTGGCTCGCGGCGCGCTGGATGCTGGCGATGGTGTCCGGCGTCAGCTTCTCCGGCGTGATGGTACCGTCGATCAGCGGGTCGGCACGGAAGCCGTCTTCCGTGATCTCGTTGACGAAGCTGTTGGGCGTCCATACCGACTGGACGCCGAGGCGATCCACGTTCGGCAGGTTCTGCACGGCCTGTGTGACCTCATAGAGCCGGCCAAGCCCCTCTTTCGTCCAGATCGTGCCGTGGCGCGCCTTGACGACGACGGTAAGCCGGTTCGCGCCCAGCAGTTCGTCGCGATACTGCTGGAACGTCCTGATGTACTCGTGGCCGATCGGCATCTGCTTCTCGAAGCCGGCCTCCATGCGCAACTGCGACGCAAAGAATGCCATCGCCAGTGTGAACAGGCCGATGACGCCCAGCGTGATGTTTCTATGGCGGAAGACGATCCGCTCCAGCCATCCAGTCATTCTTGACAACACTTGCTTCCCCTTTGCAAAGGCGAGAATCCCGCGCATCCATTCCCGGGCTGAGGCGCGCTCCCCTCCCCGGGCCATGCCCCGGACGACCTTCGGGTAAACCAGTCAGGCCGCCCGAATCCTCCTCAGAAGTTCCTCGAAATGAACGCGCCGAAGAAATTCCGGTCAGCCAGCGGCTGATCGAACGTCGATGCGCCCTTGAAGAACATCGCGTAGTTGATGCCGGCCTGCCACGACGCCGGGTTCTTGTTGAACTGCACGTAGAGGTTCAGCGACTTGGCGCCCTGCATGTAATTCGAGCTGAAGCTCGGCGTGCGGCCGTTGACCGCCTGGAAGTAGGTGGCGCCCGGCGTCACCTGCCAGCCCGGCAGCAAGGTACCGTCGTAGGTCCAGTTGAAGTCGACGGTGTAGCCCCACGAGAACGACGTGCCCTGGCCGACGGCGATGGTCTGACCATTGGCGTCCGCGCCGGTCCACGTCCAGTAGCCGGCGGCCGGCACCTGCGTGACCGCCGTGCCGTCCGCAGCGGTGCGGTTGATGCGCGTGCCGGAGCCAATGCCCGGGTACTTCACGAACACCACTTCGGCGAGGAAGGTCGCGGTGTCGGCACCTAGCAGCTTCAGGAACGGCTTGTGGTCGCTTGGCGTCAGGCTTAGTAAGCCGGTCAGGTGAAGCTGGAATTTCTTCTTGTCGATCCAGGCGTCGCAGGTGGAGGCCGGCGACGCATTCGTGTTCGCGTCGGTCGGACCGCCCTGCCCGTAGCAGGCAGACAACGACACCGCGTCATGCGGGCGATAGGAAAGCTCGGTACCGAAGGCCCAGTTGCCGACCGGCATGTTGGCGCTGATGCCATACAGCTTGCGGTCTTCCAGGTACTTCCAGCGTGCCGCCGAGCCATTGTCCGTGAACTGCAGGACTGGCGTCTTGTCGTGGTAGTTCAGCATGTAGAAGCCGAAATCGGCCTCAACCCCGGTAGGCTTGTAGTGCATCGAAATGCCATATTGCCCCTGGCTTCGTGCCTTCACGTCGCCACCGATCGGTACTGCGAAGCCGGGCTGCTGTCCCGTGCGCGCCGCCGCGGCCAGGTCCAGGCCGCCAACGTTGAAGTTGTTCGGGTCGAGGTAGACCGCCTGGCGGCCCTTGTCGAACGTGTCGGCAACCGAGAAGTACGTGCCGACCGGCGGGAAGCGGTACTGGTTCCAGCCGAACTGGTAGTAGGCTTCCATGTTCAGGCCGTGCCCGAGGCCCGACGCAAAGCTCAGCATCGGCGCCGGCAGGACCGCTTCCTTCAGTTGCGTGCCCGGCATGGAAAGGCGGTTCAGGTCATAGCCGTTAGTGGCGTTGATGCCGCCCAGGGCGAACACGCTTTCACCCCAGTTGATGACCTGGTTGCCCAGGCGCCAGCGAGCGCGCTGCTCGCCGATCTCGAACTCCTTGCTCACCCACAGGTCAAGCAGGCGCGGATCGCTCACGACCTGGGAGCGTGCGTCGCTGGACAGCCCGGTGCGCTGGGTGTTGGCCGCGGCAAAGTCATAGAGATAGCTGACCCGGCCCATGAAGCGGTATTGATCGGGCAGGCTCAGCAGCAGTTCGCTCGTTCCCTTCAGGTACGCGGAAAACAGCTGGCCGCGCTTGTAGTTCAGGTTGCCGTCGTCGCCGTTCGCCCACTGCCCCGTGTTCACATTGCCCCCGCAGTACGAGGGATCGCCGATCATCGAGCAGGACTGGCTTCCGGCCCGCATCCCGAGACCCGCGGTGATTGTTGTATCGAACGCCCCACTGATTGATTCGCCTTCGAACGTAAAGGCAAACGACGACTGGGACGCCAGCGCGCACACCGCCGCGGCGATGGCGCTGATTTTGGCGGCTCGCATGATTCCTCCATCCTAAGTTGGACAAGATTGAAGACGCTGGACGCGTTTCCGGGCGTTTCGTGGCGGCGCGCCCCGTTTTTTATTCATCGTCGCCGCCACGCCCTTTGTTTTTCTGGTTACTGCCGCATTGACTGCTGCAGTTGCCCTCCTGGGCAGGCCCTACCGTTCGCTGATGGCGCGCAGGTTTTCGCCGGTGTAGAAGCTGTCCTTGAAGCGGACGTCGGTGGTCTGCGGGAACCAGCGGATGTCCTTGCTCGATCCGAACGGATGCAGGTCGAACACATAGCGCCCATCGGTCAGGTCATACTGGACAAACGGCAGCACGTCGCAGCTGCCGGTCTCGAAGACCGGCGTCACGTAGCCTTCGCGCAGCTTCCACAGCTTGCCCTGCGTGTCGTAGTCCTCGGCAACCAGGATGTTCCAGCTATCCTCGTCCACATAGAACGTGCGCTTCGGCGAGATATGGCGGGTGCCGGACTTGACCGTGGCCTCGATGACCCACACGCGATGCAGTTCGTAGCGGCGGAAGTCCGGGCTGACGAAGTTCTCGCCAAGCACGTCGTGCAGCTTGGCGGCCGGGTCGAACATGTTCACGTTGTTGTACGGAACATAGATCTCCTTTTTTCCGGCCAGCTTCCAGTCGAAGCGCTCGATGGTGCCGTTGAACAGCAGCGGCTGGTCCATCGTGTACTGGTTCTCGAAGCCAATCTGCGGCGCGTCATAGGCATATGACGGCATGCGGCGCACGCGGCGCTGGCCCGGGAAGTAGTAGAAGGTTTCGCTGACCTTGTCGGTATAGACCGTCTGCACCAGGCCCTGGCCGGCCAGTGCGGTCGGCGCCTTGTAGGCGTAGTACGTGAAGTACTCGACCGGCGGCAGGTCGGACAGGTTCTTGCTGCCCTTGGCGCCCCACGGGAAGTACAGTGTCTGCACCGAAACGGCCTCGATCCAGTCCGTGCTGCCCTTGCGCGGCGACACCACGGTCGTATTCGACGGCAGTTCGATACCCACGCCGCGATAGCGCATCTTGAAGTTCCACATCACTTCGGCGCCGGTCTTGGGCATCGGGAACGGCGTACCCGGCAGCGTCGCCTGCGCCAGGCTCCAGCCATCCGCGCCGAGCTTGGCCGTGCCCACGTTCTTCTTCGTGTTCTCGGCGAAGAAGTCGGGCGCGCTGCAGTTGCGGTGCGTCGGATACACGTCCATGCGGTATCCCTTGGTCTGCTTGATAAAGGCGACCTGGCCCGGGGTCAGCTTGTCGGCAAACTTGTCCACGTTGCCGGCATCGATCGACACCTGCGGCTTCTCGCCCCTGTACTTCCAGAAGTCGGCGCGCTTCTTGCCGTAGCTCCAGCCGTGGCCGACGTCGCCCGGCGCCCAGGCCGGGACCAGGCCGTCCTTGCTGGCTGCCTTCTCTCCGCCCAGCGAGGTCAGGTCGTTGCCCAGCCGCTCGGCTTCCTGCGCGGACGCGCATTGAATCGTGGTGGCGCCGATGGCCAGCAGGCTGGCCAATGCGATTGAAAGGCGTTGTCTCATCGAAAGTCTCCTGCCTTGATTAGTTAATGCCGATTGATGTAAAGAACTCCGTTTGCCGAATGGCGATCACCTGACGTCCTGACCCGCGTCCCGCAATCCCTGGATGACCCGCTCGCGTGCCCTCGGGATGTCGACCGGCGCCGCTGCGCGCAGCCGGTGGACTTCGCCTGCCGTGTATGGCGCCGCGCCCTGTGGCATCTCTGTCTTGCTGAAGTTGTCGAGCATCCACGCCAGTACCTCGGTCACCTCCTGGTCCGAGAGCGGCGCGTTGGCCGTCCCCGGCACCTGCACGAGGAACGCCCGCCCTTGCGGCGTATGGAGGAACTTGCCGATCGACCCGCGCAGGTCCGGTATCCCGCTTGCCTCGTTGCCCGCGCCGTCCGTCAGATGGCAACCGGCGCAGCGCAGCATGTAGTTCTGCTTGCCGAACTCGGCGCCAAAGGCGGCAAGCGGGACAAGCGTTGTCGCCGCGAGCAGAAGAGGCCAAGGGAAACGCATCGCTACTCCCCGAGCAGCGTCTTGCGCAGCCCGTAGACCTGTGCGGGCTTCATCGGGCTCGTGCGTGCCTTGGACACGTCAGCCGCCTCCACCGCAAATCCCGCCGCGCCCGGGTTCAGTTCGCCAGACAGGTAGGTCATGACCGCGGCCAGCTCGGCGTCCGACATCGCGCCTTGCGGCGGCATGATGCCGTTGTAAACCTGCCCGTCCACGCGCAGCGTGCCGGACATGCCCGACAGGAGCAGGTGCGTCAGGTAATCCTTGCCCTGCGCCCCGCCAAGCTGCTTGTCCAGGCTGCCTGCCAGTGGCGGCGCCAGGCCCGGGATGCCCGCGCCACGTTCGCCGTGGCAGGCCATGCAGGCGGACTTGAATACGGTTTCCCCCGCGCTCTCGGCGTGGACGGAAGCCGCGCCGGGCAACGCGAAGGCCAGCGCGAGCAGCAAAGAAGTCGGCTTCATCGACATTTACCTCGCCTCCGCCACGCCCATCGATACCACCACCGTGCAGTGGTACGAGGTGCTGTTGGTATGCGCCATGCACCAGTTCACGTCGTTGTGCTCGCCCATGCGGTACCCGGGCTTGTCGCCGATGTTGTTGTTGCACGCGCAACGGCCGCAGGGCGTGCTGCCGCAGCAGTCGTTGTAGCTGATCAGGTAGTCCTTGCCGTCCTTCGGGTTGTGGCAGGTGCCGATCCATGCCACCTTCGACGCCTCCGTGCCAGGCGGGCAGGAATTGATGGTGCCGCCGCAGCAGGTGCAGAGAAAGCCGTCAATGGCGCAGTAGCGCCAGTACTCGCAGGCGGTGTCGTCCTGCACGCTGCCTTTGGCGCCGCCGCCGTGGCCAGCCGCATGGGCGTTAGTACGGTCAAAGGGCAGGACGGGCAGCGTGATCGCCGAGCCGAGCGCAAGCTTGCCCAGCCTCGTGAGGGCGGAACGCCGGGAAGTCCGGTGCGCGACGCCACGCGAGAGATTTTCGAAGAGCCGGTCGAACACGTTCATGTCAGTGCGCCCCCACCGCGTGCACGTGTTCGTGCGCCGGTTCCCGGACCGTCAGGAAGTCCTGCACCGATGCCACGCCAAGTTCACGCGCGGTAAAGAGGCTCTCGAACTGTTCCCGCGAGTTCACCAGGCCCTTGGCCTGCACGGTGCCGGCCTCGCCGATCAGCACGGCGTAGGGCAACTTCGAGACGCGCCAGGTCATGCCCAGTTCGTGCGACAGTACATATGGGAACGCCTGCAGGCCTGCGCGCCGGACAAACTCGAGGTGTTCCGGCTGCTCGCCGTCCGAGGCCAGCACCACGCGCAGCCAGCCGCTTTCCCGCTGGGCGATGCGCTTCACGATGGGCAGCAGCTTCTTGCAGACCGGACAGGTCGGCGAGACGAAGAACAGCAGCGTGGCCGATTTGCCGGCCTGCCCGAACGGCGAGCCGATCTGCAGGTCCTCGCCAGCCAGCGTGCGGTACACATTCGCCGGGGCGCGGTCGCCGACCTTGGGACCGTCATCCATCATCAGCGCCCCCATGGGCGCCACGCGCTCGTAGAGCACGCCGATCTGCCGCGTGAGCGCAACGCAGATGGCCAGCACTGCCAGGAGCAGGATCCAGAGTAAGACGTGTGAAATGAGGAGTGAATCGCTCATGGGTGTTGCCTCGCGGTGTTGGATACAGGACTGTTGGGACTGTTGGGACTGTTGGGACTGTTGGCGATGAGTTGGGTGAAGGCCACGTGGACGCCCAGAAGGCTCATGGCACCCCCCGCAATGGAGAGGTAGTCGAACAGGGACAGCGCACGCCCGGCGGGCACAGCGGTCAGGCCGGCGGCAACCAGGATCAGCACTGTGTTGCGCGCCAGGATCGGCCAGGACAGGCGCGAAGCCCCCTGCGCCCCGCCGCAGCCGCAGTCGATATCGACATTGCCGCGCGCGAGGTTGATGCCGACCGCCAGCGTGACGATGCCGAGGAAGCCGACCGGCACCCAGGCGCCCCCGCTTACGGACAGCAGTTGCAGCGAGAGCACGCCGCTGACCGCTTCGAGGGCAACCACCAGCATGGCGGCGGCTTTGACGGCGGGATCGGGAATCAGGCGATAGGCGGCGAGCGTGCCGGTGAACGCCTCGAATGCCATCGCCTTCAACGTGGCGCCGACGAGGAACAGCAGGGCCAGGAACGTGCGTCCCACGCCGTGCGCCACCGGATCGCAGATCAGGTCGAGGCTCATTGGACCCCCAGGCTCACCGGAACTTCGACCAGCCCGTCCATGCGGGCCAGCGGCTTGCCGCGCCCGCTCGGATCGAGGCTCACCACGCCGGCCCTGGCACCGTCCAGCACGAACAGCCTCGGCCGCTCACCCCGGCTGACTGCCAGCGCCATCGCGTTATTGCCTGGCAGGCGACTGACCAGCTTTAGCGCTGACAAGTCGTATACCCAGATCTCCTTCGCCGGACTCTTCTGCGTGCCATTCGCGCCCTTCGGATGCATGGCGACGTAGAGACGGCCGGATCCTGCGTGCAGCGCCATCGGGTGGTAGCCGCCCGGGCGCCAGCCACCCTTCACGTCGGCCGGCTTCGTCACAAGATTCCACGGCTCGCCGAACGTGGCGACCTCACCCGCGAGATTTACCGGGTGGACAACGCCGTGATAGCTGACGAAGTAGTACTGGTCGCCGGTATTCGCACTGGAAATGAAGACCGGATCCTTGTCGGGATCGAAGAACTTCCTGCTTTTCTGCTGCGATACCGCCTTGCCTTCGGCGTCGAGCGTGACGGTCAGCAGTGTGCCGTCGCCGCACAGTGTCGAGAAGCGGTTGGGTGCGCTCATCGACGGCGCGATCGACCAGCAGCCCGGCGTAGGCACCTCGCCGATGAAGGTGTGGTTGCGCACGTCGACGACCGAGACCGAGGTCGCCGGGGTCGCGTTCTGCACCAGGACAAAGTGGCCGTCCGAAGTGGCGTGCATCAGGTCGCGATATGGCAGCGACTGCGCATGCTTGGGCGGGATGGGGATCTCGGCCTTGCGCTTCAGGGTCAGCGCGTCGAGGACCTCGACCTGGTCGAGACGGTCCCCGCGGTTGAGCTTCGAGTAGTACTGCGTGGCGATATAGATCTCGCTGCGATCCGGCGACAGGGTGGTCAGCCCCATGCCGCCGGTGGCGAACACGCTCAGCACGCGCATCTTGTCGCCGTCCACGATAACGAGGCGCGAATCCGCGAGATGGGACAAAGCAGCGTCCTGCAGATACAGGCGGTACGGGTTGCCGGGCGCAAGGACCTCTGTGGTCAGCGTCTCGGGCTCAGCGTGCGCGGACATCACGATGGCTGCGCACGCACACCCCATGAGAGCCTGGCACACGCGCCGGATGGGACTGGTAGTACGGGTCTTCAAGTTGGGGCTCCACGGATCGGCTCTGCTGTGCTGTGCTGTGCTGATGCATTCAGGTGCAATGCCGACTTCTGTTTCGTCATCACAAGTCTATGGATGGCGCTATCGCATCGTTATCCGTTTTCCGCATTTCTGCGCGCACTGTTTGCGTGCGTCCTGCGCAGGCGTGCCGCACGCTTCGCAGGCGCTGTGGCGCGAAATGCAACGCGTTGCCTTGATTTCTGTTGCATGGGTCTTTCCCGGATTGCTGGCACTGCATTTGCTACGTATAAAGTCGTCATGATGGGCCGTTTGCAAGCGCATCCAATGCGCGGAAAAACATGAACCACCGATTTGAAGAGATACGCGCTGAGCGCAACGGCATGAGCACCCATGCGACCATCCGCTCGGTCGTCACCAATGACGTGCATGAGCAGGCCTCAGGCCTTGCGGAGTGGGGCCAGCACTACGAGCAGTTGAGCGCAGGCAGGTTCGACGGCGCCGTGACGGAGATCCGCTTCCTCGATACGCAGATCTACGGGGAGCGCTCCAACCAGTCCGTCCATATGACCGGCGATGGCATCCCAGGCACGCGGAATTTCACGATTCCCTACGACATGAGCGGCTCCGGCTCGTTTCACGGGCACCCGCTCACCGACGATTCCCTGCTGATGTTCGCTTACGGCGACAGCCTCGATTGCCGGACCCCGCGGGAACTGCGTCTTGCCGGGGTCTCCTTTGATACGGGCGTACTTGCAGAGCACCTGGAAAGCACATCGCGCGACGATGTCGTGCATCGGCTGACGGGCAAGCACTTGGTGCCAGCCGAGCGCGGCGCCATCGGCCGCATGCGTCTGCTGATCGTGTCCATGCTCGCCACGCTGGCCGGCGATCCCGTGCTGCTGGAAGACGAGGCGATCCAGCGGAACCTGCAGAGCTCGCTGCTGGACAACGTCTCAATGCTGCTCGCCACATCGGAAGAGCTGCCGCCGGTGCCGGCGTCGTACAGTGCGCGGCGCGCCATCGTCGAGCGCACGAAGAACTATGTCATGGCCAATATCGGCGAGCCGCTCACGATTGCCGATCTGTGCCGGGCCGCTGCCGTGAGCCGACGCAACCTGGAGTATTGCTTCAACGAGGTCCTGGCGCAGAGCCCCGCGCAATACCTGCGCACGGTGCGCCTGAACGGCGTGCGGCGCGAGTTGCGCAAGGAAGAAGCCAGCAACGTTCAGAGCGTGGCGGCGCGCTGGGGCTTCTGGCACATGAGCCGCTTCGCCCAGTCCTACCACGCCATGTTCGGCGAACTGCCCTCGGAAACCCTGCGCGAAAAAAGGACGGTGCGCGTCGCCACGTGAGTCCGCGACCACCGCGCACCGGCTTTCCGGTTGCCTTTCAGGCCGGTTTCAACGTTCCCTTCCCCCCAGATATGCCTCGACAGCCGCGCACGCGTATTCGATCAGCACGGGCGTAAGGTTCCTCGCCGTCTCCGTTTCCTTCTTTTCATGGACCCAGCCGAGGTAGGTCGTTCCCCGGGCGGCCATGAACCCGGCACCGCGCGGACACTGCCCTCGGTGGTGAAGTCTGTGGTGGTCATGGCGCGGCTGCCGGCGGCTGGCTCAGTACGCGAAGCAGACGGACTTCGTCTCGGTGTAGGCATCGATGATCGCCTTGCCGTGCTCGCGGCCGACGCCCGACGATTTGAAGCCGCCGAACGGCATGGCCGGATCGACCATGTTGTGCGAGTTGACCCACACGGTTCCGGCTTCGATACGGTCGACCACCTGCAGCGCCTTGTCGAGCTGGTTCGTCCAGACGCTGGCGCCCAGGCCGTACTCGCTGGAGTTGGCGGCCGCGATCACTTCGTCCAGGTCGTCGTACGGCATGGCCACCAGCACCGGACCGAAGACCTCGTCGCGAACCAGCGACAGCGGCTTGCAGTGCTCGTTCGCCACCACCGTCGGCTTGACGAAGTAGCCATCGCCCGGCACGGCGCCGCCGCCCGAGACGATTTCGCCACCCTGAGCGCGGCCTTCGGCAATCATGCCAACGACCCTGTCGCGATGGCGGGCCGACACCAGCGGCCCCATCTGCGTGCGCTCGTCGAAACCGGAGCCGAGCACGAGGCTGTCAGCCACCGCCGCGATGCCGCCGACGATCTCGCTGAACTTCGCGCTGGGCACATACAGGCGCGAGCCGGCGGTGCACACCTGGCCGTGGTTGAAGAAGATGGCGTTGGCCGCGCCCTCGATCGCCTTGCGCGGATCGCAGTCATCGAGCACGATGACGGGACTCTTGCCACCGAGTTCGAGCGATACGCGCTTGATATCCTGCCCGCACTGCGCACCTATGATGCGGCCGACCTCGGTCGAGCCGGTGAAGGTGACCTTGCTCACGTCCGGGTGGCGCACCAGCGCCGCGCCGGCGGTCTCGCCACGGCCGGTCACCACGTTCAGCACGCCTTTCGGGAAGCCGGCTTCGTGCGCCAGCTCGGCGAGGCGGATGGCCGTCAGCGGCGTTTCCTCGGCGGGCTTGAGCACGACAGTGCAACCACAGGCCAGGGCCGGCGCAATCTTCCACACCGCCATCAGCAGCGGAAAATTCCACGGCACGATCGCGGCGACGACGCCAGCCGGCACGCGGCGCGTGGACGCCTGGTAGCGCACGCCCGGCGGAAATGCCAGCGACAAGTCGATGGTGCTGCCCTCGATCTTGGTCGCCCAGCCGGCCATATAGCGCAGCCACTGCGCACTGCCACCCACTTCCAGCATCTTTGAGAAACCGAACAGCTTCCCCTGGTTCAGGGTTTCCAGCGCGGCGAGTTCGTCGCAGTGCGCTTCCACGAGGTCGGCGAGCTTCAGCAGCAGATGCTCGCGCTGGGCCGGGGGCATGCGCCGCCACGCGTCCGACTCGAAAGCGCGCCTGGCCGCGCCAACCGCCGCAGCGACGTCTTCGCTGTCGCCATCGGCCACCTGCGCGATTTCCTCGCCCGACGAAGGATCGTAGACAGCGAAGGTCTTGCCGCTTTGTGCGCTGACCGGTTGCCCGTCGATGAACATCTGGGTACGGATATTTGCAAACAGTTGCTGGATCTGCATTTCAACCCCTGATCTGTCCGGCATTCACACCGGCACTTGAAAGACAAGACAAGGTGGAGCGCCCCCGCGCGGTAGCACGGCTGGCACCTGATGGGCATGAACTATCGGATTCAGGCGGCGCGCGTCCCGGCCGAGCCTGCGCGTGCGAACGAGATCACCACGAATGCGCCGAGCACGAGTACCGCTGCCGCGTACAGCAGCCCCGACGTGAAACTGCTGGTGACATCACGCAAGTACCCGACGATCACTGCGTTCAGCGCCGCGCCGACGATACCGGCGGCGTTGATGAACGCAATCCCGATGGCGCGGTGATTCGCGGACAGCGCGAGGTCGGGCAGCGTCCAGAAAATCGTCATGGCCGCATAGGCACCGGCCGACGCCGCGCACAGGCCGGCAAGCTTGACCAGCGGGTCGGCGGCAAACGATGTGAGTGCCCAGCCGGCGCCGGCGAACAGCATCGGCAGCGCGACGTGCCAGCGGCGCTCCTGGTGCTTGTCGGAACGGCGGCCCCACACGACCATCGCGGCGATGGTGACAACGTGCGGCACGGCGGTCAGCATGCCGATGGCGAGATCGCTGCTGCCCTGGTTAAAGCTCTTGACGATCTGCGGTACCCAGGTGCTGATCATCCCTAGCGTGTTGACCAGCAGGAAGTAGGCAACGGCCAGTTTCATCACTGGCAGCGAGAACAGTGCCTGCGCCAACGACACCTCATTCCCCTCCACCTTCCGGACCGGGCTGCCGGCGGTATCCCTTTCCATCATCGCTGCCAGCCGCGCGCGCTCGGCGGGCGTCAGCCACTTCGCCTTTGCGGGTGTGTCATCCAGATATAGCCAGACCGCGATGCCAAGCAGTGCCGAAGGCAGCCCTTCCAGCATGAACAGCCATTGCCAGCCGTGCAGCCCGTGCAAGCCGTCGAGCTTCAGCAGGTAGCCAGAAACGATGGCGCCGACTGCCGACGTGACCGGCATCGCGATCATGAAGAAGGCGTTGGCACGCGCGCGGTGCGCCGCGGGGAACCAGAACGTCATGTACAGCAGCACGCCGGGCAGGAAGCCTGCCTCGGTGATGCCGACCAGGACGCGCAGCACGTAGAGGCTGTTGGCATCCCACGCGAACATCGTCGCCGTGGAGGCGAGCCCCCACGCCACCATGATGCTGGCGATCCAGCGGCGCGCGCCGAGCTTGCCGAGCATGATGTTGCTCGGAATCCCGAACAGGATGTAGGCGCCGTAGAACACGGTGGACGCCAGGCCGAAGGCCGTGGCCGACAGGCCGAGGTCGCGCCCCATGGTCAGTCCCGCGAACCCGATGTTGATGCGGTCGAGGAACGAGAACACGAACAGCACGAACAGGAAGCCGATCAGCCGCCGGTAGATCTTCCCGACGACGGCTTCGTCCGCCGCGGCGTCCGCGGCATGGACGTCGGCAAAGTGCTCGCCCGCCTGGGGCGGCGATACGGCCGGGGCTGGCATGGCATCGATCATCAGATCGCGATCTGGTCTCATGATTGTCTCCTTTCTCTTCTGTGGATGGCCGGCGCGACGACTGCGGTGGGCTGATGCCTCTGTCAGACCGCTGTGCTGTGCGGTTCAGTGTCGCGCTGTGTCAGGGCGCCTAGCGCCCCAGCGCCTTGGCGGTCTGGCCGCCGATGGCGTAGTCGGTCCTGGGCACGTCGAGGAACATCACCCGGACCGAGGAGCGGTCCACGCCCAGCGAATTGACAGCGGCGTCGGTAACCTCGGTGATGAAGGCCTCCTTCTGCTGCTGCGTACGGCCCTCGATCAGGTAAATCTGCATGACTGGCACTGCGTCTCTCCTTCTGCGGTTCGGTAGTTCTGGACTTCCGTTGTCTACGGTTGGAATCCCAGTGCAGGGTATGACGTACCGCGAGCGGGCGATATTGGGTCGCGTTCGGGCTCGACTGAGGATTCCGACGGGGGTGTGTAGGTATTTCCTTTAGGTCGCCCTGAAAGGGCTCATGACCGAGCCACCCGCGTGGGGCACTCCTGTAAAGAAATGCGCCCATGTGCCTGGGCGCTTATTTCGGCGCAAGCGCGGGCGGCGGACGCTATCGCGAACGCTGGACCCGGTGGAAGTCGCGGTTGAAATACACCAGACCGCCCCCCTCCTCGTTCACCGCGATGCGGTCGAGCGTGACGAAGACGACCGAGTGCGATCCCACCTCCTTGCAGTCGCTTATGGTGCCTTGCAGCTTGACGATGGCGTCGCGCAGGGCCGGCTGGTCGGCATCGCAGTGGTCCCAGATATCCCAGGCGAAGCGGTCCTCCATCGGCACCTTGGTCATGCCGGAAAAGTGCCTGGCAAGTTCCTCCTGCTCGCTGCTCAACACATTGACGCAGAGGCGGCCATTGCGCTGGAAAATGCCGTGCGACGCACTGCCGCGGTTGACGCAGACCAGGATCGTCGGCGGCGAGTCGGTCACCGAGCACACGGCGCTGGCGGTGATGCCGCACCGGCCCGCGTCACCTTGCGTGGTGACGATATTGACCCCTGCGGGCAAGTGCGCCATGGCCTGGCGGAATTCGGTTTGATTGACGGCGTTCATCGGGTGGTCTCGCTAGGGGGCGCGGTCGGCCTGGTTGCCGACCTCGTTGCCGGCTTGTACGAAAGCGTAGGGCAATGCCCCCTCCACCCGCTATTCATAGGATCTACCCTGATTCACAGGGTTGTGCGCCACCTTCTACGTGTTTTCTTTATCGTGGACCCGGTAGTACCTGGTGTACGCTTCAAACCACAAGCACCCGCCGGGCAGAACGCACAACAGATGCACACCGGGCGGAAATATTCAGCATTTGCCACAAAGAGCGCCTCCGCCATGACCGCTTCATCGGCTATCGTCTACATCGTCGACGATGACAAAGACCTTCGCACCTCCCTGGCCTGGCTCCTCGAGACAGTGTCCGTCCAGGCCGAGTGCTTTGCCGGCGCGCGGGAATTCCTGGCCGCCTACGATCCGAAGCGGCCCGCCTGCCTGGTACTCGACGTGCGCATGCCCGAGACCGGCGGCTTCCAGCTCCAGCAGATCCTTAACGACAGAGGCGCTACGCTGCCGATCATCTTCGTCTCGGCGCACGGCGACATCCCCATGTCGGTGAAGGCGCTGCAGAACGGAGCCATCGACTTCGTCGAGAAGCCCTACAACCCGCAGCAGATGCTCGAGAGGATCCAGGCCGCACTGAAGCAGGCCGTGCAGATGCACGACAGCGCCGAGCAGCGCCAGAAGATCCGCGCAAAGCTGGACAAGCTGACCACGCGCGAGCAGGAGATCCTGTGCCGCGTGCTGGACGGCAAGGCAAGCAAGGTCATTGCCGACGAACTGCACATCAGCGTGAAGACCGTTGACGTCCACCGTACCAAGATTCGCGAGAAGCTCGGCGTGGTGAGCACGGCCACGCTGGTGCGGGACGTAATGGAGGTCTGGGCGTCGTCGAAGAGCGGCGCGCCAGGCTAGCGCGCCAGCCGGCAAGGCTAGCTGGCCGCCTGCTCCGCGCACAACGGTACCGAGAACGCGAACGACGTGCCGAACGGTGCGCGATTCTCAGCCCAGATGTCGCCCCGATGCCGCGACACAATGCTCTTGCAGAGCGCCAGCCCGATGCCGTTGCCGGCCGGCTTGCCAGAGAAGAAGCCGTCGAAGATCCGCTGGCTCGCCGCCTGCGGCAGGCCGCGCCCGAGGTCGTGCACGATCAGCATGGCCTTGTCACCCTGGTCGCCTGTCGTGCAGGTTTCGATGCGCAGCGTGCGCCGGTCGGGTGGCAGCGCCGCCATTTCCTCGATCGCGTTGAACGCGATATTCAGGATCACCTGGCCGATCAGCACCTTCTCGCAGCTGATCGGCAGCGTCTGCGGCGACAGCGCCAGTTCCAGCCTGACGTCCGCCTCCTCGCACTTCAGCGAGATGAAGTAGGCGCTGTCATGGACGATGTCGTTCAGGTCCACCAGCGCCTCGGCCTGCTCCAGCTTGACTACGTACTCGCGGATACTCTTGATGATCAGCGACGCGTGCTCAACCTGGCGTGCAGCCGCCTCCAGGCCGAAGCGGATCGAGTCCGGGTCGGCCTGGTTCTTCGCCAACCGCATGGAGACGCCCTCAATGAAGTTGCGCGTGGCCGCTAGCGGCTGGCTCAGCTCGTGCGCGATGGTCATCGCCATTTCTCCCATCGCGTTGTAGCGCGCGAGGTATTCGATCTCGCGCTCGCGTTCGCGCTCCAGTGCCTCGGCCTCGACCTGCGCCGTCACGTCGCGGAAGAGCAGCAGGTAGCCGCTGATGTCATCCTCGATTTCCACGTAGCGCGTGACAGCCTGGTGCCAGCGCAACTCGCCCGTTGCCGCGCGCACCTGGAAGCGCGTGGAGAATGCGCCGCGCATCGCCGAATCGGGCGCGACGTGGTCGCGGAGCACCTCCAGGAGCGGGGTTTCGCACAGGCTGTCGAGCCCCGCTCCGAGCAGGTCGCCCTCGACGCGTCCGAGAATCCGGCACGCCGATTCGCTCACGTATGCCACGTGCCCGCCGCGATCGACCACGAGAACCCCTTCGGCCAGGTCCTGCATGAACGCCCTGAGCCGGCTTTCCGAGCGGCGCAGTTCGCGCTTGAGCGCTTCCTCCGCCGAAATATCGCGGAACTGCACCATCAGCACGTCGCGCGCCTCCAGCGCCACGCGCGTGGCGATGGCTTCCGACAGGATCTCGTTGCCGTTCTTGGCGCGATAGCACCACTCGATCACGCTCTGGCCCGTTCGGGCCGCCTCGTCGAGCCACTGGAGCCCGACCTCGCGCCGGTACTTTTCCGCACTGCTGGTCATGTCCGGCGCCTTCAGCGCCGGAAATTCCTCGAGCGTGAAACCCAGCGTCTCGCGCGCGGCATGGTTCGCCCACAGGATGGATTTGGTTTCGGCGTCATGGAGGATCACGCGCAACGTCAGCGCCTCGACCATGCGAAAGAAGTCGTCTTGTCCGAATCGATACATGTTGCCTCGAGCCATACCGCTGGAATGAATCAACCCGCAGCGTACCGCCGGCAGAGCCCGGACCCGTATAGGTAATTCCTTTACGCATCCCCGGGAAACTGCGCAGCAATTCACGCCCCGCTCCAATTGTTGCCGCCCGGGGGCCGTCGATAGACTGCTTTCAACGGTCCATGCCGTTAGAACCGGCTCCCCCGGCCGGTCCCTTAGCCGGCCCACGCAATCCACCGGAGACAACCATGCTGCATTCCGCTGTGTCGGAAAGCCTCCTCAACCAGCACCCCGGCGTCGCCATGCCATTCGCCGCGCAGACCGAGCCGCGCCAGGCCGAGCTCGATCGCGTGCTGGCCGAAATCCGCGCCCGCCGCGAAGAATTCGATGTAAAGCGGTACGTGCCGCGGGATATGGTAGCCCAGCTGAAGCAACTGGGCGTCTACCGCGCCGCCGTACCGCGCTGCTTCGGCGGCGACGCGTGCTCGCCTTCGGAATTCCTCAGGCTGATCGAAACCATTTCCGAAGCCGACGGCTCCGCCGGCTGGGTGGCCAGCTTCGGCTCGGCACAGGTCTATCTCGCCGCCCTGCCGCGCGAGACCCTCGCACAGCTCTACGCCAACGGACCAGACGTCGCCTTTGCCGGCGGCCTGTTCCCGATCCAGCCAGCCGGGAAGGTGGACGGCGGCTACCGCGTCAATGGCCTGTGGAAGTTCGCCAGCGGCTGCAAGGGCGCGGACATCCTGGGCGTCGGCATCGGCGCCGGCGACGGCGGCAAGCCGCGTACCGCGGTGCTGCGGCCCGAGGACGTGGAAATCGTCGAGAACTGGGAAGTGATCGGCCTGCGCGGCACCGGCAGCCACGACCTGCGCGTCAACGACGTCCTTGTCCCCGACGAGTGGACCTTCGTGCGCGGTGGTCCGCCGACCATCGATGAACCGCTGTACCGCTATCCGTCCATCGCCTACGCCGCGCAGGTACTGGCGGTGGTCAACCTGGGCCTTGCCCGCGCCGCGCTGGATGAAGTGTCGCGCATGGCCGGCGGCCGCACCGGGATCACCGGCGCACCGAAGATGGCCGACCGCGCCTACCTGCGCATTTCGGTCGCCAAGGCCGAAGCCGAACTGCGCTCGGCGCGCGCCTTCTTCTACGACGCCACCGAGTCCGCCTGGGACACGATCCTCAAGGGCGACAACCTCAGCCCCGAACAGACCAGCCTGCTGCGCCTGTCGGCCGTGCAGGCAACCCGCTCCGGCGCCAGCGCCGTGCAGGCGGCCTACCTGCTCGCCGGCACCGCCGCGATCTACGACGGCCACCCGCTGCAGCGCTACTTGCGCGACGCGATGGTCGTCACGCAGCACGCCTTCCTCGGCGAAGGCCTGTATGACGCCGCCGGCGCGGTCAGCCTCGGCGTGCCGCCGATGCCCGGCTACATCTGAAGCGCCGCACGAACCCACACCGACACCGACTGGAGCCAATATGCCGCAACCTGCCCAAAGCCCCCTGCGCGTCCTTTTCTGCATCGGCATCACGCAGAATTTCTTCGACCTGCCAACCGGCCATGGCATCGAAGTGTGGAAGGGATTCAGCGCCATGATGAAGTCGATGGGCGCCATGCCTGGCGTCTCCATCCTCGGCGCCATCGACGACGATCGCCTGATGGTCGGCCCGTCCACCACGTCGCCCTGGACCGTGTACATCATGGCCGATGTGAAGGACTACGACACCGTCGTCGCGGCCTGCAACCTGTTCCGGACGACACCAGTCGGCGAGCACAGCCTGTGGCGCTACGCCAAGATCGAGGCACGCGTTGGCCGCGCGCTCGAGATTCCGGCCGAAGCCGCCTGACGCGGGCCTGACGTCATGACGAAAGCGCAGATCCCCGCAAGCGCCGCGGACACCGGCCGGCGCCTCGCGGCCCTTGAGGCCGAAAGCGCGGCACGCCGCACGCTGTCCCGCTACATGTCGCTGTGCGACGTGCCGGCCCCGGCCGAAGCCCGCGATGGCGAACTGCCGGCGCTGTTCACCGACGACGCGGTGTGGGAAGGCGTGGGCGCGGAGTACGCGTCCGGCTTCGGCCGCCATGCCGGCCCCGCCGCGATCGACGGGTTCCTGCGCAAGTACCTGCCACCCGTACCGCATTTCCAGCGCAATGTGCATTTCCTGACCAGCGAGGCGATGGTCGCGGACGGCGATGTGGTGCGCGGCCACTGGATCATGCAGCAACTGTCGGTCTATGCCGGCGGCAAGACCGAACTGATCTCGGCGCGGCTGGCGGTCGTGTTCGACATCGACAGCGACGGCACCGCACGCATGCGGCATTTCCAGACGGAGCGGCTGTCATGCCAGACGCTGGCGGAGACACGGCCATGACCGCCTTCGTCTCCCGCTTCCGTCTGGGTGGCGATGGGCCCGCCATCGCCATCAAGGATTCGATCGACATTGCCGGCTACCCGACCATCGCGGGCAGCAGGGCACTTAGCGACACCGCGCCGGCTACCGAGCACGCGGACGTAGTCGCGCGGCTCGTCGATGCTGGCTGGTCGATCGTCGGCAAGACCGCGATGCACGAACTGGCGTTCGGCATCTCGGGCATCAACGATTTCGCCGGTACGCCGGTCAATGCGCAAGCGCCGGACCGCATTCCGGGCGGCTCGTCCAGCGGTTCCGCCGCCGCCGTTGCCGCGGGCGAAGTCCGCATCGCGCTGGGTACCGATACCGGTGGCTCGATCCGCATGCCTGCAGCCTGCTGCGGTGTGGCCGGACTGAAGCCGACCTTCGGCCGCGTCAGCCGCCGTGGCGCGCATCCGTCCGAGTCATCGCTCGATTGCGTCGGTCCGTTCGCGGATTCGGTCGAGGGCATCGTGGCCGCCATGGCGGTGATCGCGCCGGACTTCGACTCAGCGCTGGCACGCGATAGCGGCAAGCCCTGGCGCATCGGCCTGCTGGACGACGTGCAGGCCGATCCCGCGATCCTCGAAGCCGTCGCCAGCGCGCTGCGCCAGGCCGGCTTCGACACCCTGCCGGTACGCCTCAATGGCATGGCTGCCGCCTACCACGCCGGCATGCGGGTCATCAACTTCGAGACCTGGGCAGCCTTCGGCCACCTGACCGGCACAGGCGCGCTGCAGCGCGACGTCGAGCAGCGCCTGCTGGCGGCCAGTGCCGTCAGCCGCGACGATGTCCGGCAGGCGGAAGCGGTGCGCCGCGCCTTCACGTCGCAGGTCGACGCCGTGCTCGGCAAGGTGAGCGCCATCGTGCTGCCCACGCTGCCCGAACTGCCGCCAACGCTTGCCGCGGTACGCGCAGGGGCACCAATCCTCGGCCTGACGTCGCTGGTCCGCCCTTTCAACCTGAGCGGCCATCCCGCGCTCACGCTTCCCGTGCCGGTCGCCAGCGTCGCCATCAGGGCGGGCCTGCAGCTGGTGGGCCGCAAGGGCGGGGACGAAGCACTGTGCGCCATCGCATCCCGGATCGAACGCGCCATCGCTGCCGATGGCGCCTCCCAATGACCTCACGGAGAGCTAGCATGTGTTCCCACGACAACTACCAGCCAGTGACGTTCACGGTCAAGCCTGAGCGCCTGGTGCAGGACGACCGCGTTGACGGCTCGATGTACTACGATCCGGCGCTGTTCGAGACTGAACTCGACCGCATCTTCTACAAGACCTGGGTCTGGGTCGCGCACGAAAGCGAGATCCGCAACCCCGGCGACTTCCGCACCACGAAGATCGGCCGCCAGCCCGTCATTGTCGTGCGCGACAAGACCGGCGCCATCCGCGTGCTCGAGAACCGCTGCCGTCATCGCGGCGCCACAGTGTGCGAGAAATCCAAAGGCAATGCCACGGGCTTCACCTGCCCGTACCACAGCTGGTCCTATGCCCTGGACGGCAAGCTGCGCGCCTTGCCCTATCCGGACGGCTACGAGGACATCCTCGACAAGTCCGAACTGCCGCTGCGCTCGCTGCGCGTGGATAGCTACGCCGGCATGGTGTTCGCCAGCTTCAACCAGGACGTGGAACCGCTGAGCGACTACCTCGGCGAAGCCAGGCACTGGATCGACCTGTTCATGAAGCAAGGCGCGGGCTACCCGATCAAGACCCAGGGCGAGCACAAGTTCACGTTCCGCGGCAACTGGAAGATCCAGCTCGAGAACACCACCGACGGCTATCACTTCCCGATCGTGCACAAGTCGTGGATGTCGTCGGTCGATGAAGAGACCTCCGAGATGCTGTCGTTCATGACCGACGAGAAGGCCGTCACCCATGCGCTCGGCAATGGGCACAGCGTGATGGTGATGGTGCCCGAGCATGTGGATCTCGACCAGGACGATGGCACGGAACAACTTCAGGAACGCTTCGCTCACGTCACCGAGGCGCTGTCGAAGGAGATGCCGCCCGAGCAGGTCCGCCGCATCGTCCGCTCGCTGCACGGCGCCGGTTTCAACCTGAACCTGTTCCCCAACGTGGCGATGTCGATGGCGTTCTTCCGCGTGCTGCATCCGGTGTCGGCCACCGAGACCGAGATCCGCCACGTTGCGCTGGGCATGGACGGTGGCCCCGAGATCGCCAACCGCGAGCGCCTGCGCATCCATGAGCACTTCCAGGGCCCGTTCGGCTTCGGCAGCCCGGACGACGCCGAAGCCTGGGAGCGTGTGCAGCGCGGCTCGTACGCCGGCAAGAACGTGCCGATCCTGGTCAACCGCGGCCTGAACCGCGAAATCGTTGCCGAAAACGGCGACAAGATCTCGCACGCCACCGACGAAGGCGGCATGCGCGAAGCCTATCGGATGTGGAAAAGGATGATGAGCGATGAATAAAGCCAACGAACTGACCCTGGTCGCGCCCTCGCTGCAACTGGCCGCCGAATTCATCTGGCGCGAGGCCGAGTTGCTGGACCGCAAGGACTATCAGCAATGGGCCGGCCTGTGGAGCGAGACTGGCCACTACGTCATCCCCATCGATCCGGAGACCGCCGATTTCGATGCCGCGCTGAACTACGCTTATGACGACGCACGCATGCGCTCGATGCGCATCGAGCGCCTGACGTCCGGCCACTCGGTTTCGGCCGTGGATGCCGCGCGCACGGTGCGTACCGTATCGCGCTTCACCGAGGTGTCGAGCGAGGCTGATGTCATCGAGGTGCGCTCAGCGCAGATCCTGGTCGCCTACAAGCGCGAGCACCACACGCTGTTCGCGGCGGACCTGACGCACCGCCTGCGCTTCACGCAGGCCGGCATCCGCCTCGAACAGAAGGTGGTCCGCCTGATCAACTCGACCGACAGCCTCAACGCTCTCGGCTTCCTGCTTTAAGGAGACGCGATGAAGCGAGTTGCCCTGATCACCGGCGGTGCGCGCGGCCTTGGCGAGGTCATCGCCCGCCGCATGCATGCGGCCGGCTACCGTGTAGCCATCGGCGACCTCAATGCGCAAGACGCCGCAGCGGTGGCGCATTCGCTGGATCCCACGGGCGAGACCGCGCTGGCGCTCGCCCTCGACGTGACCGAGAAAGCCGCGTTCGAGTCGGCCAAGGCCGCGCTGGAGGAATGCTGGGGCGGTACCGACGTGCTGGTCAACAACGCTGGCAAGTCGCAGGTGTCGGGGCTGATGGACATCAGCCCCGAGGAGTTCGACCAGGTAGTGGCCATCAACCTGCGCGGCACCTTTGTCGGCTCGCAGGTGTTCGGCGCGCACTTCGCGGCGAGGGGCTTCGGCCGCATCGTCAACATCGGCTCGCTGGCCGGCCAGAACGGCGGCACGGCGACTGGCGCGCACTACGCGGCGGCCAAGGGCGGCGTGGGCGTGCTGACCAAGATCTTCGCGCGTGAACTGGCGCCGCAGGGCGTGACGGTGAACTGCGTGTCGCCCGGCCCGCTCGACCTGCCGATCGTCCACGAGACCGTTCCGCGTGAACGCCTGGAGGCGATCTGCAAGACGATCCCGGTCCGGCGGCTGGGGTCGCCGGAGTATGTGGCGGATGTGGTGCTGCTGCTGGCCGCTGACTCCGCGGGCGCGGTCACCGGCGCCAACTGGGATGCGAACGGCGGCCTCTTGATGCGCTAGGCGTCCAAGGCATCCGCGCGTCTCAGTCTGAATCAAGATAGTCGTTCTGGAAGGGTAGTCATGTTGAAAGTCAGAGTCGAAAAGGTTGTGGAAGAGGCGGTCGGCATCCGCTCGTTCCGTCTCGTGCCCTGTGATGGCGCAGCGCTCGCCCCTTACGAGCCAGGTGCCCACGTGGATGTGCTCGGGCCGACCGGCTTCACGCGCCAGTATTCGCTATGCAGCCCGCCCGATGATGCGTCCGGCTACCTGATCGCGGTGAAGCGGGAAGACGCGTCGCGCGGTGGCTCCGCAGCCCTGCACGACATGGTGCAGGAAGGCGCGGAGCTGGCGATCAGCGCCCCGCGCAACCTGTTCAGCCTGGCACCGCAAGCGAGCCAGTACCTGCTGTTTGCCGCCGGTATCGGCATCACTCCGCTGTTGAGCATGGCTTACCAGCTCAATCGCGGGGGGCGCCCCTATCACCTGCACTACTTCGCCCGCTCGCGCGAGCACGCCGCCTTCCTGCGGCTGCTGGAATCCGCGCCGTTCGACGGCAAGGTGACGCTGCACATTGGCGTGGACCGCGATACGCTGGGCCAGGTGCTGACCGACTGCATGGCGGGAGCCAGCGCGGGCACGCTGGCCTATACCTGTGGCCCGTCCGCCTTCATGGCGCGCGTGGTCGAGGAGGGCGAACGCGTGCTTGGCCCCGACAACGTCCACCTGGAGCACTTCCAGGCCGATCCGTTGGCGGCCGGCCTGCCCGCTGGCGCATTCGAGGCCGAGCTGGCGCAGAGCGGCAAGGTCATCGTCGTCCCGGACGGCACGACGCTGGTCGACGCGCTGATCGCCGCTGGCTGCGAAATCGATACCGAATGCCGCGAAGGCATCTGCGGCACGTGCGTGGTGCCCGTGCTCGATGGCGAGCCGGATCACCGCGACAACTGCCTATCGAAGAAAGAGAAGGCCTCCAACAAGCAGATCTGTGCCTGCGTGTCGCGTGCGCGCACGGCACGGATCGTACTGGACCTGTAGTACCCATCCCCACTGCCCCTCCCGGGCGCAACACAACAAGGAGACAAAGCATGGCTGAAATGAATGCCGCCCAGTTGCTCGAGCTGGTCAACAGCCGCCGCCTCGGCGATGAGGGCGACGAGCGCGTGCGCGCCATTACCGCCCGCATCGTCGGCGACCTGTTCCGCACCATCGATGAATTCGACGTCCAGCCGGACGAGTTCTGGAACGCCGTCAAGTGGCTGACCCGCCTGGGCCAGGCCGACATGGTCGGCCTCATCACCGCCGGCCTCGGCTTTGACCGCCTGCTCGACATCCGCCTGGACGAAGCCGACCAGGCCGCCGAACGCATCGCCGGCACGCCGCGCGCGATCGAAGGTCCGCTCTACGTGCCCGGGGCGCCGCTGTCGGAGAATGAAGTCCGCCTTGACGCCGGCAACGAAGACAAGGGTGCCCCGTTCGTCATGGAAGGCCAGGTGCTCGACACCGAAGGCCGCCCGGTCCCGCACGCCCTGGTCGACGTCTGGCACTGCAATGAATTCGGCCGCTACTCGCACTTCGACCCCTCGCAGCCCGACTACAACCTGCGCCGCCGCATCCAGGCCGACGAGGCGGGCCGCTACCGCTTCCGCAGCTTCCTGCCGCCCGGCTACGCGATTCCGCCGGCCAGCCCCGTGTCCGAGCTGTTCGCACTGCTGGGCCGCCACGGCAACCGTCCGGCGCACATCCACTTCCTCGTATCGGGCGAAGGCAAGCGCGCGCTGACCACGCAAGTCAACATTCCCGGCGACACGTTCATCGATGACGACTTCGCTTTCGCCACGCGAGACGGGCTTGTGGTGGAATTGCAGCAGGTACAGGATCCGGCCGGCTATGAATCTCTGGGCCTGACGGGTCCGTTCACCCGCGTCCAGTTCAACTTCCGCCTGCAGGAAGCGGCCAGCGACCGGGAGACCATCGCGGCTAGCCGGTACGAAACCGAGCTCTGCTGACGCTTCACGGGGAGACGGCCGCGTGGCCGCCTCCCTCTTGCGGTGGCGGTCCCTGCGGCGCCGTGCAGAGAGCCGGATCGGATTTCGCCCCCCGGCGCAGCGGCGGTTTATAGCAATAGCCGGTACATCAGCTGCGTCGCGACCTGCATGAGGCGGCTTCCAATGTCGGAAATCGTGGATTCAAAGCCGAACACTGTTATCAGGCCATAGAAGGTCGCCCCCAGCAGGGCAAAGGACAGCATGCTGGTCTTCACGTTTTCGCTCACAACGCCCCCTCGCAAATTGCCGTATCAGGTCAGAATCCCCCCGACATAGCCGCAGCGAGTAGCAGCGTTTTTTATTATCTGGACCCGTCTAATTCTTTATAGACCGCGTGACGTGCGAGGAGGGGTTCATTGTGTGTGGCATCCCGCACACAATGCGGTTGGCAATGTACGGGACCGCCCCGAGATTTTCAGGATAACGGACCGGAAGCGAACCACCGGCATGGACCGCGTGGACCGCGAGGGGCTTCAGACCGCCCTGCCGAAGCCATCCGCTGCCCAGCGGGCGGCGCGCTCGCGTGTCAGCCGAAAGTCAGGCCGCACCTTGACGGTGGCAACCACATCCCCGAAGGAATCCACGGCCGTGAGCGTGCCGTAAGGCTCGAATTCATCAGGGGTGACAACAAGCCTGATCGTCAGCGCTCCCGATTCGGTCTCGATATTGCACTGCTTGTTGAGCTGCGCATGCAGCTGCTGCTCGTGCCGACGGATGACTTCGGCCGCTGTCTTGACCAGCGTCTGGTGGGCAGTGGCATCTAGCGGCTTCGGATCGACCTTGTTGCGTCCCATGGTCCAGGGGCCGACCAGGGCAGGCTCGGCGCTGCCGTCGCGGATCATCTCGACCGCCCAGCCGTCGCCATCCTCGTTCTTGATCACCCGGGCCGTCCAGCCCTTGTCTCGCCAGAGTCGAGGCTCGTGGATGGTTGAGGATTCCTGCTCCGAAAGAGCGTCGTCGGTATCGTGCATTAACTTCGTCGCGCTGGCCGCGAAAGACTTCCATGTCTTGCATCGACTCCAACCGCGCCGGAATTGCCGGAATACGCAGTCGGTCAATGCGGCATGAAACGAATTGAACCCGAGGGTCCGATGCACGGTTCCGCGGCACCGGGACCTGGGCGCTGACCATGCGCCCGTCTGGCGTCAATCGGCTGGTTGGTGAAATACCAACCAGCCGGGGCAAGGATCAGGCCGAAGCTTGCGGCGTCGCAGCAACCGCCTTCGGAGCCGCCGCCTTCTTCACCGCGGCGCGCTTCGGCGCAGCGGACTTGGCTGCGGCCTTCTTCGCGGCGGGTTTCGCGGCTGCCTTGACGGGCGCGGCCTTCTTCGGGGCTGCCTTCTTTGGCGCAGCCTTCGTGGCGGCGGTCTTGCGCGTTGCCTTACCGGCGCTGCCGGCCTTTGCCTTCTTTGCCGCGAGTTTTTCCTTGGCGGCCTGCTTCTCGAAACGCAGCGCGGACTTTGCGGCTTCCGTAGCTTGCGCGACTTCACGCTTTGCCACTTCGATGGCCTTCTTCGTGTCCGCACGCAGTTTCAGTAGGCGCTTCTTCGCAGCCTGCGCCTCACGTGCGAGCACGCTGGCCTTCCGCTTCGGCGCAGCCACTTTCTTTGCGGCAGGCTTGCCCTTGGCGACTGCATTCTTCGGAGCGGCGGCTTTGGTTGCTACGACCATGTTAATAACCCGTTAGTTGTGGAGCGCGGAGTATAACCGCTGGAGCGATCCATCCTGTACCGGCTTTAATCATTGGCTGATTCTCGAAGGACCCGGACGCTCCGCAAAACCGGGGGTCCCTCATCGGACGATCAGTTCTTTTTCACGAAAATTCGGCGAAATCCCGCCAACTTCAGCAAGCGTCTGAAGTAACGATCGGCATTCACGGCCGTGAGGTATATTCCATGCTTCGATAACACGCAAGTAGTCGGCATGGCCAAGAAATCGATTCGGGTATCGCATGTCGGGATTCCCGGTGACCTGAGTGTCCTGAAACTCAAGGGCTATCTGAGATCCGCACTGGCGGAAGTGGCGCAAGCGACCGGCGAGGACGAAATCCTGCTGGTCAAGGTGCTGGTGCCACGGCCACTGGGCCTGCGAGCCGGGGAAAAGCTGTTCGACAAGGTCTTGCAGGGGATCGTAGATAAGGATCCACGCGTAAATCGGGTGTCGGTCGAGTTTGTCGACGGCGAGGTTACGCCTGAGAAAATCGCCGAAAGCCAGGCGCGAACACAAAAGGAAATTGACGCGTACGGGCACTTGCTCGAGGACTCCACGGACGACGAACAACCTGGTCACACCGCATAGCGATGCCTGCAGACATCATCAAGCGTTCGGCGGAACTCCACGCCGCAGCCGTCTCCTGCATGAGCCGGTCGGAGCCGACCGACCATCCGCGGGTGATTTCCGCGTACCAGTGCGCCCTGATGTCAGTCGAGCATGCCGCCGGTGCCGTTGCCTTGCTTACCATCGGCATGCCAAACGCTGCGATGGCCCTGTTCCGGCCGCAGTTCGAGACGCTGATTCGCGGCGTCTGGCTGCTGGAGGCGGCAGACGAGAAATGGGTACGGCAGTACCATAAGCCGCTGTCGGAGGAGTCGGCACGTGCGGCAGACAAGGCGCCAGGGGTGAAGCGCATGTTCGACGAGCTGCTCAAGCTCGAGGATCCACGCGTCAAGGGCATCGTAGCGCATCTCGACGAGTACCGGGCGCAGTCCTTGCGCGCCTTGAACAGCTTCACGCATGGGGGCATGCATCCCATGGCCAGGTCCGGTACCGGATACCCTGTGGCTCTGGTCGACAACGTGGTTCGTTGTGCAAACGGCCTGGTTTGCTATGCGGCGCAGATGGCGGCACTGGTCTCAACGGACGCGCAAGCGAACATGGCCCGGGTCCGCACGCTCCATCAGGACTTTCTGGATTGCCTGCCTGGCATGAAGGACGCAGCGTAACGGGTGCTGTGGAAGCCTCCAGCACGCGGATACGCTTCTACTGGGAATTATTCCCCAACTGCAGGAAACCGCCCACGTCGAATCTGTATCGCCCTTGCGCCCAGCCAGAGGAAAAGAGCAGAAGATTCTTATCGTAGTAGCCAAGCGACGACCACAGGCGCTCAATATCACTTTCCATCTGTGCCCGCAGCCTAACTGCTAACCGGTCGTGTCCGGCGGCGACCAGGAACGGATAGATGGCCGCAGAGAACCCGGCCGGCCCCTCCCCAAACACTTCCCCCGTTTGCACGTTCACATAATGTGGCACCCTGCCGCTGGCAGCGAAGGCCTTCGCCATGCCGCCGAGCGAGGCGAGCAGTTCAGAGAATGACGGATCCTCGGGATTCAGCATGCCGGCCCAGAGATAGGTCCGGATTGCGTCATAACCGCCGGTCGGACCCTTGGCTGGTTCAACGGAAAAGCCCACGCCTTCCCTGAAGCGGTACCAGTCCGGGGCATAGCCGGCGGGCGCACTGCGGACTAGCAGGCTTACCTGGTTGGCGGCGACCGACTGCCAGGGCCCGTCCGGCTGCCGGCTGGCGAGGCGGCGCAGCACCTGGACCGGCGCATAGCTCGGGTTCAGCAGGTAGGTCCTCTCGCCAAGACGGAATCCGCTTTTACCCGGGATCAGCATGAAGCCCCCGTCGGCCAGGCGTGCCATCTCGCTGGACCGGATGGCGGCGAGCAGCTCCGTGCCAAGCTGCTGGCAGGCCGGACGCTCCCACAATCGTGCCGCCTCCAGCAGCGAGTAAGCGATCCAGAGTTCCGCATCGCTGGCGGAATTGCTGTCGATGATGCCCCAGGTGCCGTCCTTGCGCTGACCCCACAGCCATGCGGGCGGCTCCGCGCGGTTGGTCCAGAGCTGATTCAGTGTCCAGTCCAGTATGGTGTCGAAGCGGACTCTGTCGTTGGCAACCAGCGCGAAGAACAACGCATAGGCCTGCCCTTCCGATGTCGTACGGGCCTCACGGCTGTGCTCGATGACCCGCCCGTCAGCACTGATGGTTTCACTTGCATAGCGATCCCAGAGGCCCCACGATGCCTGAGAGGCCGCGCGGACGAACGGCATATGACACCCGATGCCTGCGGACAAGGCCATGGTGCCCGCGATCCAGCGGCGTCGGCTACGGTTCATGCGCGCCCTCTCCCATAAACGCCTCGCTCTAGAACGCCTTGCTCAACTCCAGCCCGCCATAGAATGCCCGGGCCTGCCCGCTGGTCTTCTTGACGCCTGTGTAAAAGCCCAGCATGAGCGTATCGGTGACCTTGATACCGGTCAGCACGACGCCCCCCTGGACCGCGCGATAGTCGGGATCTCCGTGCCCGATCGCCTCGAGACCCAGCGACATGCTGCCTGCAATGCGCCTGAGCAATCGTCCCCTCGCCCAGAAGGACGCGGGGCCGATGGTATAGGTGCCAATCCCGTTGAACGCCCAACGCTGGGCGAACTGCCACTCACCCTGCACGCCAAGTACCAGCCCCAGCCGATGGCTTTCGGCACGTACGTCGACCCCCGGCGGGCTGACGTCATTGTGACGATAGCGCAAGCCGGCCGAAGCCTCGACCCAGCCCGCGTCCGATGCCGATTTTATACCCAGGGCCGCCTCGATCGCCTGCCCCTTGACCACCACATCGGTCCCGTTGGACGGGTACCCGTACTGATAGTCACTCAGCATCAGCCTTTGCGTAAGGTATTGGGGCGGGAGAAAGGAAGAGGCAAGCCCGAGGTACTCATACCGCTCCCCACGCTCCGCAAAGGACGCACCACCAAAAAGCAGTGGCGGCGCCGCCGCAGCCAGAGCCGCGCCCGTCGTCTGCGCACCGGCCACAACCAGGATCATGGCGGCCCGCCGCCAGACCAGCCGCTTACCAGCAGGTTCGTCGCTGCGCATGGGTTAGTCCTATTGCTGCCGCGGTTGCAGCGCCGGTGCGGCTGGCGCTGCGTTGTAGAGATGGATCGCCCCGGTGGGGGTTTCCAGCATTCCCGCCGGGCTCAGGCTGATATGCTGCTCCGATTGCCGCCCCGCGATACGCTGGCGCAGCACGGTATCCGCGCGCACGTCGAATGCCACGCCGCTCGCGATCATCGAGAGCGCCTGTCCGCTCTGGCCTTTCGCGTAGGCGACGGCAATCGGCAGGGCGGCGCCGTTCCCCTGCTGCGAGACCAGCCCAGGCTCCCAGATCTGGTCGCTGGCCGGCAGGCTGGCATCGCGCCGCAGCGCCCTCGCCAGGCGCGCCAATGGCGCGTCCTGCCTTTCCCGGAGCCGGCCCATCTCGAACTGGAGACTGCTGCCGAACAGGAACATGTCAAGCGTGCGCCGCGCCTCCGGGGACGCCCACTGCAGATGCAGTTCGATCAGGCAGTCGTTTTGTCCGTCAGCATCGCGCCGGGACGTGAAGGTGGCGGCCGCGTTGCAGCGCACCACGGCGTTGGGCAGGTGCACTTCCACATCGATATTGGCCTCGCGCGGCAGCGACGGCACAACTTCGCCACGGTAGAGTGCACTGCTTGCCGACAGGTCTACGGTCAGTCCAAAGAACGACTGGTTCTGCATGGTCAGCGTCAACGGAATGCGCAGCGGAAAGCGATATTCCCCGCTGGGCCGCCTGCCGATACGGAGACTGAAGCGCGCGAGCAGGACAGCCGTCCAGACCGTCACGCATGCCCAGAATATCGAGATGATCCCGGCACCCAGTGGAATCTGTTCCTGCGTCATGCGCGCAATGCCTGCCGGAATGCTGGCGAAATTCAGCACGCCGACTCCCAGCGACGGGGCCAGCCACAGCCACGTCCTGCCGCGTTTGGTGATGTCCTTGCAGGTCACGGAGAACGATACCGTCCTGCGGAACAGTCCCGTAATGGTCAACATGAACGCAAAGAAGCGCGCCATGCCGTATTGCTCGTTGAGGAGAAAGGAGACATAGCCCCTGCCCAGTTCCAGGAAGACCAGCAGGGAAGCCAGGTAGTAGACGGAAAAGATTGCGAAGAAGGTCCACGTGGAACCGATGATCGGCAGCATCCCGAAGCCCAGTACCGCTGGCGGCGTCAGGAAAAAGACGAGCTTCTGCCATCCCTCGAAATAGATCAGCATGGAAGCCAGGTAATTCAGCCGCTGCGCAAGGCTCAGGCCGCGGCTGAAGACAACGCCTTCGCACCGCAGCACCTGCATGGCGCCCGTGCCCCAGCGTATCCGCTGGCTGAGGTAGGTATCAATATTGTGTGGCGCGAGGCCGTACGCGAGCGACTCTGCATGGTAAACGGAGCGGAACCCCTTCTTGTGGAGCCTGATCGAGGTGTGGATATCCTCGGTCACGGTATCAATCGCAAAGCCGCCGACGACTTCGAGGGCGGACCTGCGCAGCACCACGCAGCTGCCACAGAGGAAGCTGGCGTTCCACGTGTCCTTGCCGCGCTGGATCACCTTGTAAAACACCGACTGCTCGCTCCAGACCGCCTCGCCTGCAACGCGATGGCTAAACGCATCAACGTTGTAAAAATCCTGCGGCGTCTGCACGAACGCCACATCGGGATCGGTGAAGTATCCGAGCGTCTTGGACAGGAAATCCTTGCGGGGCGCGTGATCCGTATCGAAGACAGCGACGAATTCGCCGCGGCTGTATAGCAGCGCATGATTGAGGTTGCCGGCCTTGCCGTTTGCATTCACGGCACGCGCGAGATACTTGCAGTCGAGCCCGGCCGCGAGCTTGCGCATTTCGTCGCGGTTGCCGTCATCGAGCAACCACGTCACATGGGGATACTGGATGTTTTTGGCGGCCAGTAGTGTCCTGCGCACGAGTTCCACAGATTCGTCATAGGTAGGCACAAAGACATCGACGCTGGCACCGCTCAACGGCGGAGGCGCCTCGCGTACGCTCAGCCGGAAAGTCATCATCACGTAGAACAGGCCGTTCACGAATCCGAACAACTCCGCGGTGTACAAGGCCACCGACAGTGCCATCGCTTCCGGGTTGAACGTGCCGCTTCTCCATACGAAGTAGACGACCCCGCTGATGATGTAAGCGGCAACCAGGATTTGGACAGACCGTGTTGGCCTTTCCAGCGCAAAGCGGGCGTTGAGTCCCGGAACATTTGCCGACGCGTGGTCATCTGCCTCTGCCGCCATCACGTATGCGCTCCAGCCATCCGCGGCGCCAAGCCGTAGCCTTGCGGCCGACGCGGATCGTTTCAAGATTGACTTCTTCTTATGGCGTGGACGGGACCGGTCTGCGTGACCGAACGTGCCTGGCAATCCGTTGCACAAGCAACGGCATTGACATGCGATATGACGATTAGCCCATCTTCCCGATGGCATGGCCCGGTAGCCTGAGGTCATGGCTAAGTTCATCGTGGACAGGGGCCGGACTCATCAGCAACGAGAGTAGAAAAGGACGGGAGGCGCGGACGTCGGTGAATGTTGGCTACCGCACGCAAACCGCGCATAACGGGGTAGTCGTCCTTTTTGTGCCGAATCTTACGGTTTCCCCGCAAAGCCTTTCTTCACAAGGCGCTCGGGGCAAAGCAGTCAATTGGCTGCTGCCCTCAAGTGACTTCGGGAGTACTGTGTCCGCCCGCGATTTCGGATCGTGTCACCTGGATGGGGGCGTAAGATGCCGGGCTTGGGATTTCGCTATGTGGGAAAAGGCAGCTTGGCTTCTCGATTGCCGGAATTCGATGTCGAATACTATTTCGCGCTGACCGACAGCGACATCGCCGCAATCAACTAGAAATTCGCCGTGCTGGCCGTGCCGGAGCCGCCGTCCAGCTGGCATTTCTGCGCGCAAGTGGATGTACCCTTGACCAACTGAACACACTTCCCGTCAGCTCTTGCGATCTTTTTCTGCCGCCCAAGCATCACATCTCTCCTTGGGGAAGAATGATCTAAGCGGAACGTTCGCATGCCCGTGCACCACGGCCTAAGCTTTGCCAACTCATTGCCCACCCATATAGCGCTATGCATCCGAACAAAATCATTGATGGGCCAAGCAGGAACGACAGGAGAGGCAGACATAGCAATGACCAGCGGCACATGACATAAACATGCAGCATGAGCTGCAATGGCACCGCGACAACAACGAAGGTAAGCGTCATCATGGTCAGGCCTATTTTCCTCGACCAGGAAAAGTCAAAAATGTAGTAGACGAGGGCATGGGCCCATGGCAGCAGTAACAGAAAGCTGACGGCCGTTTTCAATCCATTGTCAACATAGCCGCTTGCGGTGTACGGGAAGCGCTCAGGCACGACGCCAAAGAAAATCAGCGCCGTGACCTGGATGAAGACGGCGAACAGCAGGAGGTAGCGCAGCGGCAGGTATTTGTCGGACAGGCGCAGGGCTACGAGACACACTAGAATCGTTAGTGCGGCCGCAACGAGCCATGTCACCCCATCCGGTAAGGATGCCACTACCTCAACATGGGGCAGAGGCATATCGAACCATGCCATCGAAGTCAGGTGCTCGGAGACGACACCGGCGATTTCAAGGCGTTTAAGCCAAAAGCCGAAGATAGCCGTCCACGCGGTGCTAAGCGGAATGCGCAGTTGCCATTCGACCACGTTGAACAAGACAGGAATCAGCACGATACCAGCGAGCGTTGTCGATGAAAGCGTTAGATGACCTAGGGAGCGATGGCGCGCAACGCTAAGCACGGTGCGGCCGAGAGCCTCTCCTTTGTCGGGCGCTGCGGGGGATTGGTGAGATTGTTGCGTCACCGCTAAAACTCAACAAAGATACTCGCCTCGGCTTGCTTGCGGTTGTAAGAAGGGTTTTCATAGTAGATTGCGCGCAGATTGAACCCCCACCGCTTAGTGATCCATCTACGCCAGTTCAAGCTGGCTTCGTGACTGGTAAAGTCACTCAGCACGGTCTGCGCACCGGTCAACTGGTATGCTTCATTCCCGCCGTCATATTTCAGCGTGATGTACTGTTCCTTATCACGGCCATACGTCACCGCAATCATCCCGCGATTGGAGCGGACATTCCCGGGGTCGCTTCGATTGAATCGCCCGAGAACCTGGACAATCCAAGGGCCGTCGAAGTAATAGGTCGCGCCCAACAGCAGCGTCTTGTCGTTATAGATTTCCTTTGCTTTGTAATAAGTGAAGCCAACGCTCGCCACCAGGTTCCGCTTATCTAGAAATTTGCGGAACAGCATCCCATCGACCCTGTACTTCGGTAGGAAAAAGCCGCCGGAACTGGTACCTCCACTCAGGAATGCATACCAGTCGTCATTGAAGGTTCTTGTATAGCCCAAGCCAAAGAAAGTGCCATCGTCGCCGAAATGGCTCTGATGGCTGATTTCCCCGGTCACGTAATCCTTCGGCGTCAGATGCACCCCTCCACGCAGGAACTGGTCGTTCCAGTCGGGGTTGTTTCCCGTGAGATTGGCGTGCCCGATGCCGCCTTCGATGAAGCCTGTCATGAGCGGCACGTAAACGCGCGGCCCGGTGGCTTCCTGCTCGGCTCGGGCATTTGTCGCCGCGCCTAACATCAGCGCGCCGAGCATCGTCAGCGCCCAACCGCTTAGGTAACCGGGGTGCTTTCCCATTCTTATTCCTTAGCTATATGGCTCTTACCGGTAGGCCTCCATCGCAGCCTTGCCCATTGCTTCCATCAAACTCTAGACCATGCTTCGCTGCTGCTTGGAGACCCACCCCAGCGGCTAGCGACACCGTACTCCCGCTGGCACGGGCGCCAGCGCCCGTTCGGGGGTGAGCCTTGCCTCAAATGACTGGTAGAGCGCCTCTTCCAAAACGTTCCAGTGCGTCCCATGCCGGAACTGAACGGAGCGTGCCCGCCAGCAGGTTATTGCATCCTGGTCTCCCATCTTATCGGCCACCAGAGCCACCAGGCCCCAGGGGAAGTCCGTCTCCGTGTTCTGCAGCCAGACAAACCGGTGCTTCTGCATCCAGGCCAGGTAACTGGCGTCTGGCGACTGGCTTTCAGGATGGATCCCCGCCAGAATCGGGAATATCTGCGCGACCGTATCCGGATAGAACTCGATCTTGTCACGCGCCTGGGTGCTGACCAGGTAGCCGCGTGCCGGCTGCCAGAACACCCGCAGGATGGCCCGGTCGAGTTGCGTGGCCTTGCGCATCCAGAACGCAGCAGCTTCCATGTCATGCCTGGTTTGCAGGTATTTGCTCACCGCCTTGTAGGCACTGGATATCTCGACGTTATCCATCATGAGTGCCACGGGCAGGTCGGCAGCAATGAAATAGACCCCTCGCTGCCGGTCACGCAAAGTGTCGAGATGGCGGCTGGCCTTGTCGAAACTCTCTTTCCATTCTGCCGGCATGCCTTCCGGCGGTGCGAACCGAACTAGGGTTTCCATCCACGTTGCGAGCATCGCGTCATCTGCATCCGCCCGGCGACAAGCGACAAAGCGCTGACTCTTTAGGCAGTAGCGCTCGAACCTTCCATCGCTGCGTTGTCGTGGCAACAACCAATCGATCCATTGGCGCGCAGCCACATCCGCGTCCAGCCCGACGTCCTTTGCGGCCAGCAGCGCCTTCGTGGCGAAGTATGGGTCAATCGAATTTCCGCCGAAGTAGGTAGTAATGGCACCGTCCGATCCCTGGTAGCCGGTGAGACGCAGCTCCGCTGCTTGGCTGGACTGACAAAGTATGGCGATGGCCATCAGAAAGGCAAAAAGGATTCTATTCATGCTCGTCGCAATGTGATGCCATATTGGCCCACACCACCCTCCCGTGATCATCCGCACTCACCGTGCCATGCACAGTTGTGCCAATACATATGCACACTTCCGGTGCCACCAGCGACGTCGGTCTCGAAAGGAGGCCGATCAGGCAATTTTCGGACACATTGATCGATTGCTCCGCGGTAACGGGACCCATGATGGCGCAGGACCTCGCGATGGAAAGCGCGCCACCGCACATCAGTGCTCCATCGATCCGGGCGTACCTCCCGAGCGAGATGGAACCGGTAGCCTTAACGCTGCCCATTATCCAGGCCCCAGTACCAATCCAAAGATCGCCGTGGACGATCAGGTTTCCCTCATAATGGATGTTGGAGGGGAAGGTATAGTCATGTTCGACGATCCAGCGTCCATCGTCGCGAAACGGCATCTTATTGGCCCGGTCCATCTGGTCCTTCCCCGTTGCGCGCGCGCCACTGGTGCTGGCGCTATATTTGGCAGCGCGTTTAGCCTCTTCGCCAAAGTAGATCGATCCGGCTGTCAACGAGGAGAAGTCACACTCTTTCTCAATGAGGATCGCCTGCTGCGCGAGCAGCGGACCCAGAAGGCGGCAGCGAGATTGGATATGCGCGCTTCGCGCATAGGCCCAGCGTTGTAGGACACTACCGTGGCGGAGCAGCATGTCCCCTTCGGTCATCACCGTCAGGAGCCGATTCCCTAGCCCGCTGCTGAGTGAGTGTGTCGCGTACAGTTCGCGCGTGAATGTGAAATCATCGGGCAAAATCAGGCTGCCCTTGGTGGCAAGCACGCGCCAGCACGTCCGCAACCCTATCTCAGCGGGGGCCGGGTCCCAGCATTCCATGACTTGTAGCACCTGACCAGGGGCGCGGTCCGTCTTTACCGCATTGCCCTCCCCCGGTGCGTCCAGCATCGCTCTGAACTCGGCAGCTACCGAGGCCACATCCAGTGTGTGATCGGCATCGATGGGTAGCGGAGCAATATCTAAGCGGCGCTTCCATTCCATGATCGCAGGGACTAACGGAAGACTGAAAACCAACGTGGTGAGGGCAGCCAGCATAATTGGCCACATGATCTCAACTTCCTTGTCGATATCGCGTTGTCTTGTCCCAGCGGAATTCTCGGCGCAGGAGCACGTCCGTGAACATTTGATCGAATATGGCTCGCGAGATGGAAAAAACGCTAACAAGGAAACCGAAATAGTTCAGGGGCAGCAGCCGGATTCGCTCCCGACCACCGTCAAGGTAAACGGCTGCGGCAATTTCGAAGAACGCCGCGAAATTGCCGAGAGTTCCATAGGACATCAGAGCTAGCAATACAAGGGTGCCCTGAATTGGGAAGCCGCTCGTATAGAACAAGAGGATCGTGAGCACCCACCCTATCAGCAAGATAGGAGCCATCGAGTAGATGGCCAGTAGCGCTACGCCGTCCAGCTTCTCGACCAGCCCGTGGCCCTGACAGGTCGCCATCCGACGAACGTGGCGATAGAACGCCTGATTGTGCCCTTTCGTCCATCGCATGATCTGCCTGTTCCGGACTGACCATGCTTCGGGCACCTCCTCATAGCATTCGCACCAGTTCTGATAGATCGTCTTCCAATTCCCCAATAGAAGGCGGTAAGTGAGATCGGTGTCTTCAGCAAGCACGTCGTCGTGCCACCCCCCGACACTGCGCAACGCCGACAGCCTGATGCCGCCCACCGTGCCGCCGTACTGCGGCACAAGCCCGAGGTTCATGCGAGCTTGCTGGTCCACCTGGTAGCCACCAGAACGTTCCAGATCCAGTAGTCTGGTGAGCAGGTTGCTGCCGAGGTTCAATGGCACAACACGGCCCATGGTTGCCCCAACTTCGGGGTCGAAGAATGGCGCCACAAGCTGCTTGAGCAGGCCAACAGGCGGTAGGTAGTCAGCATCGAAGACAACAACGATATCCGTGCCGACAGTCTCGCAAGCATCCTTGAGCGCGGCAGCTTTTCCGGGCTTTCCCCCCGTTCGGTGGAACGGGATGATCCGGCCGGGATGCTTGGCAACGACTTCATCAATAATCTCGCGCGTCCGGTCGCTCGAGCGATCATTCACGGGCGTGATCGTGAGGCGGTCCGCCGGGTAATCCGCCCGCAGCAGGCATTCGAGTGATCCGGCGATGACGGCTTCTTCATTGTGAGCTGCCACCAGCACCGTCAACGGGGGCCAGTCGGCAACGTCGATATCGAGGTAAGGGTGCCTCTGGCGGCCGAACAGCCGGTTCAGAGTGAAGACATAGTGCCTTACTGCATAGAACGCGACGAGGAGGATGATCAGGAACAACAGGCCGGTCAGCGCGCTGACAGCCACGTCGCCGATCCTGGCGCCGTCCACCAGCTTGCCAACGGAGCGATCGCTCGCAGGCGCGGCTACCGAGCCGTCGCTCTCCCCCTCAAGATCTTCTGGTTGCAGCAGCCGGGGGCCCATCTGCGCCACCGTCTGCACTGGTTCCGCGGAGACGGGATCGCTGCGCCCAGCCTCGCGCGAGGTTCGACCGGCCTCGATGGCACGCGCATCTACCGCACCCGGCGAGGCTAGAGCAGCGCCTGCGAGTAGCGCTCCCTGCAGCAGAATGGAACGAAGCGATGGAGGCATGACCGTGGCTTGAAGGTGGTTGTTCCACGAGCCCCCGGGCGAATGGAATTGACGCCTGGGGGATCGCGCTGCGGCACCGCGGCACTATAAGACGTCAATGCTTGCCGCTGGTGAATGCCAGAGACGTGCCGGCACCCGCTGTTATCAGCCAGTTCGTCAAGTCCCACGTCACCGTTGCAACGCCTTGTGTCACGACTGGCTGGTTGTAAGCGGCTTTCGGCAGAACCCAGGTCAGGTCGGTCAGCCCGGCTGCATTGGTCGCCTGGAACGACCACGCATTGCCGGTGTCGGTCGCCTGCCAGGCGGTCTGCTGGCGACGTTGCCCGAACTTGGCCAGATCATCCATGGTGTACCAGTTGAACTGTCCAACCGTGTGGAGCGTAGTGGCCTGGGTGAAGATGGAATTGAGAACTCCGTGGTAGGCGGAGGCGCCGAGTGGATGCATATAGATGAGCCGGCTAGTGCGGTTCTTCACCACGAAGTTAGTCAACTGACTGTACCAATTGCTGACGCTGGAGGTTGGCACACTAAATTGCTGAAACTCCTCGAAGGTCGCGTAGAGGCCGAATGGCATGACCGGGAACGCGCGAATTGTCTGATTAAGCAATGCACCATTGCGGTAACTGCGCGTGGGCGCCATACCAGTATGGCCGGTGAAGTAGTATCCGGTGTTGCCGTTGGCTTCCAGCCAGTCGATCGACCACTGCGGTGTATTCCCTTCCGGAGCCGCGTACTCGACAGTGGGCTGCTGGGTCACGGCCTCAACGCTTTGTTTATTGAGCACAAGGTATTGCGTGAAGGTTGACGCATTGGTTTCACTGGCGTTGGCGCCCCAATAGTCGTGGATCCAGCCGCCATGGTTGCCAATGTGATGCCCTTTGCCCAGCAGATATTGCACGAGCTGCTGCGCGGTGGTGTTCCGCGACAGATTGATCCCGAGGCCATCGCCAAAGGCGGCCTGGTCCGGTCCGGCAGTGATCGCCACTGAGAACGGGCCATTATTGAAAATCCCCCAGCTCTGGAGTTTCAAGGCCGGGGCGATCTCGTCGCCGGCGCAAAAATGGAAGTTAAGCACTAAACCCCCTACAGCCTTAGGCTGCGCAGACAGTCGCGGCATGCGCATCATCGTTTCGCCGAAATAGCGCACGAATCCGTGCATAGCCATACCGTCCGTTTGCCCCTTCAGGTAGGTAAGCGGAAGGTTGACAAAGAGCACCTGCCCGGCACCATACGGGCGCAGACCGGCTACCAGGCCGAAGTTGGGCGAAGTCAGCATAGTGGTCCCCGAGTAAGTGCCTTGCGTCACGTAACTCGGGTAAGTCAAGAAGCCATATACATAGCCTGATATGCCTTCGATTGGATTCGTCGACGTTGTCGTCGTCCACGCCATGGACTTGCCCGGCGGGACCTGGATGGCGCGCAAAGTGCTGCTCAGCCCGGTGACCGGACCGAGCCCGATCATGTTGCCAAGCAACTGGTCATAGAGCACGTAGTCAACCCCAGCCAGATTGCTGAACCGGCTTTTTTGGGGCGCGTAGAACCCGGTGGTTGTCAAAGCGCCGAAGTCATATACCAGCATGACGTTGCCGCCCTGATTCGTGTAGTTTTGGATCGCCGTGACCAGGTCGTCGCTGGCATTCGGGTGCGACAGATCCGGCAGGATCATGCCCGGAAACTGCGTGGGGGTGACGCCCTGAATCACTTGCGTGTCAGTAACTAAGGTAATCTGAAGCCCCTCCTCCAGCGCTGCGTCGAGCCAGGCAGCAATGTGCGGGTCGGACTGGTTGAAATTGTCAGGCACCACCAATGCAATCTGGTTGGTGGCGGCACGGGTGAGTGCCGGTGCCGACAGAACCAGCGAAAGGAGGGCTACGACGCTGATTCGCTGCAGCACGGAACAGAGTTTTTGGAACACGATCGCCTCCAAAGCGCGAAGGAATAAATCGGGACTGGCCGGGGATCAAGTCCTGCGCACCAAACGGGGCACGCGCACCTCCGACCATTGGTTCAACTGCAGGCGGATTTACGAGCTAGCCTCAGTTTGGACCAGGGACAGGCGCGGGCGTGTAGGAACCCGATTTGACCTTGGGCCCGACTACGGCCTTTTGCGGCATCGTCTTCGTCAGCTTGTCCCTCCGCGCCTGGAACTTGGCGGGCGGATCGCCCTCGATATCGACGTCGAACTGCCTGCCATGGTCATAGCCATTTACGCCCCCTGGATTTGACGGGCTGGCCGGGAGATAGAGTATTGGCCCGGACATTACCGCTGCCGCTTCTGCCGACAGCGTGTCGGCACGCGCTGGCCCTTCGGCCCATGTGCTGGCGAGCAGCATCGCTGCCGCTAAGGTTGCAAGCTTCATGATTCACTCCTCCAGATTCCGGCGTTACTGGGTACGTGGATAGCGCGCGGGTCAGTGTGCATTGGTGCCTGCGGCACGCGAGCGAAGGCGGCGGTACACATCGTTGTCACGGGTGCCTGCAAGGCGTTGACAATGCGCTCACTCGCATGCCCATCCCCAAAGGGATTGTGGGCACGCGACATACAGGCATACTCGTCGGGATCGCGAAGTAACAGCTCGACACCCGCAACGATCCGGTCCATGTCAGTCCCCACCAGTCGCGCAGTGCCGGCGGCCACGGCTTCAGGACGCTCCGTCGTTTCGCGCGTGACTAGCACCGGCTTGCCAAGCGCCGGTGCCTCTTCCTGAATCCCGCCGGAGTCCGTGACGATCAGGTACGCGGCCGACATCAGAAACACGAACGGCAGGTATTCCTGCGGCTCAATTAGGTGGATGCTGGGGTGATCGTTCAAGATGGCGTTCACCGGTTCTCGCACCCTTGGATTCAGGTGGACCGGGTAGACGATCTGGATGTCTTCATTACGGTCGGCAAGCCTGCGCAATGCTTTGCAGAATCGCTCGAATGGCTCACCCAAGTTCTCGCGGCGGTGCCCTGTCACCAATACCATCCGTCGAGCCTCGTCCAGGAACGGATAATTGCCTGACAACCTAACGCGCATATTGGCATCCGCGTCGATCCGCTGCTTGACCTGAAGCAAGGCGTCAATGCCGGTATTGCCAGTCAGCCTGACCCGAATCGGGTTGACGCCTTCGCGCAGCAACGAGTCCCGCGCCTGCTGCGTAGGCGCAAAATGCCACGACGCAATGATGTCCGTCACGCGCCGATTCATCTCTTCAGGCCAGGGTGCGCTCATATCGCCGGTACGCAATCCCGCCTCGACATGACCTACGGCCACGTTCCGGTAGAACGCGGCAAGAGTAGCTGCCAATGTGGTCGTAGTATCGCCGTGAACGAGCATCGTATCGGGCAAGAACTCGTCAAGTACCGCATGCACGCCGGTCAGCACCCTGGTCGTGATATCCGAAAGGCTCTGCCCCTTACTGATAACGTTGAGGTCAAAATCCGGGACGATTTTGAAGAGGTGAAGCACTTGGTCCAGCATTTGCCGGTGCTGGCCGGTAACACACACCCGCACATCGAAGGCCGGCGAACCGCGCAACCGGTGAATCAGCGGCGCCATTTTGATTGCTTCAGGACGGGTCCCGAATACCGCGAGAACTTTCTGCATACTGACGCCTTTCTTGGTGTTGGTAGGCCCGTACTCGTGGGCTGATCACAGGTCTTCCCTGCATGCCAAGAACTTTCCGCTTCCACCGCGCAACGGCGGCGGAAGCTACCTTATAGCGACGGTTGTGCCACGCGTTCATAAGTCCTTGATTCGAAGGGAATCACGGCGCCTTTGCCGGGCGACAGGTGTATTCGCCGCCCAATTGGTTGCAATGGTGTTACAAGTGACAAAATTGCTGCGGCGCATCCTTTCCGAGGCCAAATCGGCGAGGCGGCGGATAAATCTGCACTCCAGTAATGGGATTTGACGGGGGTTGGCATATTCGCCCGCCCCTTGGAGTAGCACGTCAACTCGATTCGTCGTCACCATCTGTAAATGTGCGATATAGCCAAGGTAAGGGCGTAAATTGGCACTGCACCCATCCGTTTAACTGAGTTGCGCTGAACGGGGCGGATCCTAAATGGGTGAAGAATGGGACCTTCGAGATAAGCCGAGTGGATAGGTGTCCTCTTAGGACCGCGGAAGTGAAGAGAGGGTCAACCGTTTGGCGGGTCCTTTTGCGACCGCCCGAAAAGTTCCCCAACCAGCGAGATCTGTTACAACGATGAAAATCAGTACACTCTCACGTAAACAGAATTCAATTCACTCGCATATGGACCGCACGAGCTCGGGACGAGACGGACCGGTCACCTGCGGTTTATTTGAGTACTAAATGCATCACAACGCCCTCGCGCAATCAATTTGAAAAATTAATCAGTATTGGGCAGGCCAGATAGTTTGGCGCAGGATCTCCCGGTGTTAACCGTCAGCGGAAACTGTCTGGCGAGGCGAGAGCGCCGGATGGCGGCTACACGGTATATGGGAGTGAAGCGGTGTCCGGACAACGAGATGGCGTTGGCCGGTGCACAAGGCAAGCTTCGACACCCTGGACACGCATTGAAATCAAAGGGATACCGGACACTGCCGCGAAAAATTCCGGACACAGGAGGAAGCGATAGCCTATGGCACTGAGAAGGCTAAGTAGAGGCAGGTCGAACTGCATTCACAGCCGAGACGGCCAGAGCCGAGAGCGAAACTCTTTCGGCAATGACCCGCGTGACATCAAGGGATAAAGCCGAAGCCAGCCGGTCGCCGCCAGCGCCGGGATGAAATAGTCCACGAAGCCCAGCCGTACCCGCTCTTGGGGACAGCATGCTTCAGCGCCCTACGCGGGTGGCCAGTCCGAAGAATACGTAGACCGCCGGCATGCACTTCGCCAGGAACTCATATTCACTGTGTTCGCCCCTGGCCTCCGGGCAGCTGGCCAGGATGTTGCGACAGCATACGCCGCTCCATCCGTATCTCGTGGCGCCACCACGCGTTGAAGCCTTCGTGTTCACGGAGATGAAACGCGGTCAGCGGCAGTTCGTCTGCCACTGTGCAGAACTGCATGACGCCCTCATGAGCTTAGCCGTAACGCCGGCCACGAATACTGAACATATGCAAGTGTTCGTCGGCCCAGCCCATGAGGACCTGGATGACATGGTGCAATTGTCCGAGAGTCAAGTGCTCGGGAACGAGGAAGCGTCGCCAAACCTGCGGGCTCAGGCCGCGCAGAGCAATTCGAAGTTGAAGGACGGAGATCGCCGGCCCGGGTTCGGAAGCCATGCGCGCATTGTAGGTGCCTCATTGGCCTCTTAGCAGTGATCCGGCCGTCAGCCCCCGCTTTGCGCGGTCTCCCGGGTAGCGAATCAGGCACATTCGCTGCGTGAAATTTGCCAGATTTTGTAACGGACGTTCTCCCGGCCGTTCCAGGCAGCCTGGTCTTTTCTTTTCGAATCGCTGCCTGATCCCATTTCCACAGGAGGACCGGCGTACTCGCCCCATACCAGTGCGTTACACCCCTTTACACAGTGATGCCTACGCACTGTAGCCATGCTCCGCCGGCGGCTATCATCGCCCCTCGCGAATGAAAGGTGCGGTATGCGCTTGCCTGAGTTACCACGGCCCGTTCGTTGCGTCGCCGGACGGTGCCTGGTTTTATCTGGCAGCGACCACGCCACCAACGGGCTGAACAGCCCTCATAAGTTCAAACAGCCTGCCTACACAGGCGCGCGCGTTACCAGCATCCACTAGATCTCCGTGACGTCTCCTCTTCGTTGTGCCATGCGCGGGCGACGAACGCCTTGGCTCGTCCATGCCAGTGCGAAACCGGCGCAGCGTCCACGTGAGCGACGGCACGGACGTCCGTTCCCTTCGTCATCAACCAAACACTTACCAACAATGTCATTGCTGAGAAGAAATCGAGCTATAGCCTGTTCCCTTCTTGCCGGCATCACCGTCATCACCTCGGGTTGTGGCGGGTCGGGCGACGATGCTGCCCCAAATACCATGCTGCAGACGCAGGCCCGCCCGAGCAAGGGAGCACCGACGCCGGCGCCCACTCCCCCCACAGCGACCACACCGGAACAGCAGCGGGCGGTCGCATTGCAGATTGCTGGCTTCATCCTGGCCCAACAGGACGTCAACGGTGCGATTCCGGATGAAGCCGGCGCTGACACGGTCAACACCGACTCCAACATGGAATACGCGTTGATTGGCCTCGCAGCCGCCTACGGCAATACCCGCGACCCCAAATACCTGACGGGCCTGGAGAAAGGCATCGCCTGGCTTGCTGCCCGTGAAGAGATGACGGACCCGGGCTGGAAGGGAAGCTGGCGCTATGTGTACTCGATCAAATCGCCGTATAACCCTGTGCCGACGTCGCCGGGTGCAGGTATCGCCGATGTGCGCGGCGTGGATGCCACCTCTGCCCTGTTCGTATATCTGCTGTATCAACACCAGCAGCTCACTGGCAGTAGCGCGCTGGTTTCCAGGTACAGCGCTAACGCGCGCGCTGCCCTGGACTTCATCCTCGCAAAGAACATCAACCCCAGTGGCTTTTCCGGCAGTTCGTGGCAATTGCCCAATGGAAGCTCGACCTGGGAATTCTGGCCGTATGAATACGCCGCCGACCAGGGCGACGTGTACCTTGGCATGAACGCCGGGGCGCTGCTATTCCCAGATAACCAGCAGTATGCAAGCAAGGCTGCCTTCCTCAAGGCGAACGTGCCGACCCAGTTCTACCTGAACAACCAGCAACGGTATGCCATTGGCCGTGACCCGGGCAGTCCGCTCGACACGGATATGGAGATCGATGCCATCTTCCCGCAAGGCTACCTGCCCTGGGTCTTTGGTGCGAATGCGCAGAGCACGGGTTCGGTCCAGTGGCTGATCAACCAGACCCAGGCAGACGGCAGCATCCGTGCGCCTGCAACTGACCCGGCCTACGCACTGAGCAACGTGGTTCTGATGCTTGGCGCAGGGGCGCTTGGAATGCAGCCGCCGAGCACGACCCTGCCATGGATCCTCAACAACGTCCTTGATCCGCAGACGTACGGCATCCACGACTTCCCCGGCTCGCCGGACCAGGAGACCAACGTTTCGGGCTTTGCGGTCGCGGCCCTGCTAGGCATGAAGCCGTTCCCCTGAACTTAGGCGCTTCTTCCGAGTGGTAGCCCGTGCCTTGCAACCCGGCCCGTCCAGTCAGTCCTTTCCGCGCTGCGGTAGCAGACCACTGGCGCGGGCGGTGGGGGCGTCCATCCCATTGGTTACGGATCGCCTCCGCCCGCTCATTTTTGACTGTCATCGTTAGCGTCGCTGCCGTCATCCGGGTTCAGGGCGGCCTGGCCGCAGACGGAATGCTTCTCGGCTGGCGATGATCAGCGCCATAGGTGGCGCGCGAAGAACGTCAGCGTGCGGTCCCAGGCGACCTGCGCCCAAGCGGCGTCGTACTGGGTACCGGCGATGCGGCCGTCGCCGATGGCTTCCTCGTTGGCAAATGCATGGTGCGCGAGGTAACGGTGGAACGTCGCGTCGACGCCGCCGGCGCGCAGCTTCTCCTCGAGCTTGTCGAAGTCCTCGGCCGCAAAGAACGCGTCCTGCGTGGCCGAGTGGACGAGCACCGGCGCCTTGATATTGGCGGGATCGATGGCTTCCAGCGGCGGCAAGCCGTAGAACGGCACACCTGCCTTCAGCTCGGGGATGGCGTTCAGCGACAGCAGCGTCAGCGCGCCACCCATGCAGAAGCCGGTGATACCGATGCGGTTGCTCAGGGTGCCGATGTACTGCACAGCGCCGCGGATGTCCTGCGCCACGGCGTCGCCGAAGTTCAGCTTGGACATCAGGTGGTGGGCTTCTTCCTGCTCGACTGTGCTGGCGCCGCGGTAGAGGTCAGGCACCAGCGCGTAATAGCCGGCACGCGCAAGGCGGTCGGCCACGCCGCGAATCTGGTTGTTCAGCCCCCACCACTCCTGGACAACGATGATGGCCGGGGCGCCCTCAGTGAGATCCGGCCTGGCAAGGTAGCCGTTGACCGACTGGCCGTCGGGACGGGTGAACGAGACGGTCTGACCGATGTGTCGCATCATGGGCTGCTCCTGTCGTTTGCTGTGGACCAGATTGGCCGGATGATAGCGCAAGCGAGGTGCTCCGGAATGCGCGGGCGGCGAATCTCATCGGGTACTGACCGACGCTGCGCTGCATACCGATTTGGCCGAACTGCGCGGGCGCTGCCCGGCACCCGTGCGCTGTTCCGCGAGGTCTCCGGCCTGCTGCCCTTCCGTTACGGCGTCACGCCTACTTTTCCTTCAACGCGGCAGGTCCGGATGGCCTGGGCGGGCGGGCGCACCGGGCTATAGCTCTGCTGCAGCTGTTCGGCGAGGACCCAGCGCGGGCGCACACGGGTGACACCGGCGATCCAAGACCTTCAACGTAATACGTTAAATATTTAACTACCGCAGTCGATATTTAGACATAACTGCGCTTATGTCTATAGATTCCAGCGGATCGAACCCGGTTGCGCGGGTGATCTTGTCGGACGGACTTGACTAAACTAGACTAAGTCCATCCGCAGGAGAGAAACATGCAGACGGTGAACATTCATGAGGCGAAAACGCATCTTTCGCGGCTCATCGAAGAGGTAGCGGCAGGCGACGAGGTGGTGATCGCCAAGGCAGGCAAGCCCATGGCCCGGATCGTGCCATTCGACAAGCCAAAGAGCCCGCGGCGCCTCGGCGGGCTGAAGGGGAAGATCCGCATGGCGGACGACTTCGATGCCCCGCTCCCTGACGACTTGCTCGCAGCATTCGAAGGACGGTAATGCGCATCCTTCTCGATACCCATGTTTTCCTCTGGGCGGTCACGAATGACCCCAAACTGAGCCAGGCCGCGGAGCGACTGATCTTGGATGCCGAGGAGGTCTTCATCAGTGCGGCCAGCATCTGGGAGATCTCCATCAAGGCAGGCCTCGACAAGATCGGAGTCGATGTCGACGAACTTATCGCTGAAATCACCGCCGCAGGCTTTCGCGAGCTTCCTGTGGCGAACTCGCATGCAGCCGCAGTGCGTCATCTGCCAAACCACCATCGCGATCCGTTTGATCGGCTGCTGATCGCCCAGGCGATCACCGAGCCATTGCGACTGCTATCGGCAGACGAACACGTCGGGAAGTATTCCGACCTCGTCATTCGGGTTTAGCCACAGATACGATCGCGACCACGAGCGGCTACTTGCACAGCGAGGAGGATGCACGGCATGAGGCCACCCAAGAGCGGCACCGCATCCGTTGGACCAGCCGGACCTAGGATGAGCCGGCATTGCAAAATCGCACAGCGCGAAGCCATCTATCGTCACGGCACCATCGCGGCAAGCTACCCGCATTGCTACTTCCCTCCAGCCCTAGCGCCACCGCCGCGTTATTCAAGCCATGAACTCATATCGCTACAGCGACAGTGAAATTGCCGCTGTCTATCGCGTCATCCGGGAGCGTCGCGACATGCGCCACTTTCGGAAGGACCCACTCGATCCTGCATTGCTGGAACGCTTGTTGCACGCTGCGCATCTCGCCCCCAGCGTCGGCTTCATGCAACCCTGGCGCTTCATCCGCATCACTGACAGGAGCCTGAGAACGCAGATCCACGCGCTGGTCGATTCCGAACGCCAGCGCACCGCGGTCGCCCTGGGCGAACGCCAGGACGAGTTCATGCGACTCAAGGTAGAGGGCATCCTGGACTGCGCGGAAGTACTGGTGGCAGCGCTGATGGATGGACGTGAGCGGCATATCTTCGGTCGGCGCACCATGCCGGACATGGATCTCGCTTCGGTGGCCTGCGCCATCCAGAACCTCTGGCTTGCTGCGCGCGCGGAAGGAATCGGCGTGGGCTGGGTTTCCTTGTTTGAGCCTGAACAGCTTGGCCAGCTGCTGCGGCTGCCGCCCGGTGCTCGGCCAGTGGCTGTGCTGTGCCTTGGCCAGGTCGACACATTCTATGAGAAGCCGATGCTGGAACAGGAAGACTGGGCCAGACGGCAATCCCTGGACGAGATGGTGTTCGAAAATGGCTGGACCAACCCCAGCCCCCCAATCGCCCCGGGCTGATTACTGAACCGGAAATTTGGGAGTGGAACGAAGTTGTGAGATACGCCTGTCAATATGCTCAGTTGGAGCTCTGGCGATCGTCGGCTAGTCGCCCGCCATGTAATTTCATGATCATGAAACTATGTCAGGTTTGGTCATGGTTACCTAAGGCAGGATGGCCGTACGCCGGCGGGCCCGCCCCTCTGCTAGCCGCATACACGGTGTTGGCTTGTGATGCTGGCGATTAATTGCAGTTAAGAATTCGATTGCAAACCCGGCTTGGGCAGCTGATGTTGAAGATCAACGCTGCGTTGGCAAGGCGTGATCCGGCCGCCCGGCACGCATAGTGCTTCGCCAGCATTCGGCCCTATACGACCGGCCTAGGCCAGGCACGGCCGCCCACAGCGGCGTCGGCGCGGCACACGCACCGTCAGATCGGCCAGCGTCTCGATGCCATGTCCGCGCAATGCGGCTACGGCGCGAGCGGGCAGCCACTGGCCGATGTCATCACTGACCTGCGGTGCGGCGGCAATAGGCGGCGCAACCGCAGGTCAATCGCCTGGCTGATGGCCCTCGCCCACCCGCTCCGCTCGGCACCGTGCTCAGCCAGGTCCTGGCGAAATCGGCCAACTGTTTCAAGGCGGGTTTACCGGGGGTGCTTACGGTCATTCTGCGTTGCTGCGGCGGAAGCGCCCTGGCCGCCGGCGCGCCCCGTACTGCGGTCAACCTTGCCGCGCGCTTCTTCGCTCTTGTCCTTTTTGGCGCTCTCGCCGGAGGAGCTGCTGGCGGCCTGCACCGACGGCTCCGCGCGCCTGCCAGTGTCAGTCCCTGGCGTGGGAGGAGAGCCGTACCGACCGCCCTGGGCCAAAGCAGCAGCGGCCAGTAGCGAAAGTGCGGCGAGGCACGCGAGCTTTTTCATTGCAGTCTCCTTTCAAATGGCATCGTGCTTCGAGGGTGAAAACTGCCAGTCTATTGATCCAGTCCAGCAGTTCAGTGAATTCCTTGAAGGACTTGGGAAAACGATCGAGGGAGAAGGATGTCCTGGTCGGTCAGATCGGCGCGCGCAATGAACCGGCCCGCCGGCCGGACAGAGCCCCCCTCGCGCCAACAGACCGCGATCTCGGCCGGCCAGATGTGCATGGCGTGGCGATCTGCCTTGGCTTGAAGAACAGGCATTCCTGAGAGGACTCAAGCGTCGATGACATAGATGCCGGGGGCCTCCCCCAGGTTGATATTGGGCACCGCTGGAGCGGTCGTCTCGCTAGAATGTTCCGCGAGCCAGGTCTGCCAGCACGGCCACCATGAGCCGCTCCTTGGCCTTGTCTGGGAGAACCACTCATCGGGACTACGATAAGGGGAGCCAGCCTTTCGCGTGCTGAAGCGATGGTGGCGCTCGCTCGGCCGGCGTCGTCGGGGATGGCGTCTGCTTCTGTTCTTCCATGTCGATCCGGTTAGTCGCTAACCTGCATCTCATCTTCCACGGTGCTGACCCCCGTCACCGATATGGCCGCCTTGAGCGCCGTCAGATGATCGCTATCAGTCTTCACTTTGCCGCCAAGATGCACCACTCCATTGTTGGTGCTGACCTTGATGCCAGTGGAATTGAGGCCCTTCGCTGCAAGCAGCCCGGCTCTTACCTTCATGGTAATTGCGCTGTCACTTAGCAGTTTTTGGACTGGTTTCATGACGATCTCCTCGTCGTATTGGCTAACGAATCGTCAATGCGCAAGATGGGTAGATTTCAGCCCCTTGTTGGCCGCATCCGCCCTCGCTTATGCCGGCAATATCTCGCGCCTTCGCGTCCGCTTCTCATTGTTCCGCCACCGACTGCACCGACTGTATTCCCATATGCCGTGAAGCCCCGATACCTTCTCGCCACTGCTATTGCTTCGCCAGATGGGTTCCGCTGACGCTTACTTCGAAATCGCTGATCACGCGCCCCGAAATATCCGCCCCGCTTCTCGCGCATACAGACGCTCGCGCCGGCTCTGGCACTCGGTGCAACGCTTGGCGGTCGGGTATGCCTGCAAGCGCGGGAACGGGATGGCCCCGCCACATTGGATGCAGGTGCCGTACTGGCCATGCTGCATCCGCGCCCGGGCTGCGTCGATGTCGGCGAGACGCATGCGGTAATGGTCCCGCATCGCGTCATCCTGCCGCTGCATGACTCCTTCGTCGGCCAGATCGGCCTCGTCTCTCGGCTCGTGCTGCGCCACTGGGGGCATTGGGGTATCGGAGTCGCTGACGGCGGCGCGTACTCGCGCTTCTTCCGCGTCAAGCTGGGCCGCCATCGCAGCGAGTTCCTGCACTGTAAGTTTGCTCATGATGGCACTCCTGAATCCAACCTCGGCTTACCGCTTCGCGTTCGCCTCCTTGAACTCAACGTCCACCACGTCCTCGTCGTTTTTGCCAACACCGTCCTCTTGCGCGCTCGCTGGACGATCCGAGGTGGAAGGCTCTGTCTGCACGTTGGCGTATACCTTTTCGCCGAGTTTTAGAGAGGCGGTGGCGAGCACCTGCGCCTTGGCGTCAATCCCGGCCTTGTCGGTCGTCTTCAGAGCTGCCTCGAGTTCCTGGATCGCGGATTCGATCCTTTCCTTCTCGCCCGATTCCAGCTTCGCGCCGTGCTCGGTCAGTGCCTTGCGCGTGCTGTGCACCAGGGCGTCGCCGTGGTTGCGCGCCTCGACCAGCTCGCGCAAGCGGCGGTCCTCGGTGGCGTGCGCCTCAGCATCCTTCACCATCCGCTGGATCTCCTCTTCTGTGAGACCCGAGTTGGCTTTAATGGTGATTCGGTTCTCCTTGCCAGTGGCCTTATCCTTCGCTGACACGTGCAGAATGCCATTGGCGTCGATGTCAAAGGTGACCTCGATTTGCGGCATGCCGCGCGGCGCCGGAGCAATGCCCTCGAGGTTGAACTCGCCTAGCAACTTGTTCCCAGCGACTACTTCGCGCTCGCCCTGATAGACCTTGATGGTCACCGCTGCCTGGTTGTCGTCGGCAGTGGAGAATATCTGCGCGAACTTGGTCGGAATGGTGGTGTTCTTGGTGACCATCTTGCTCATTACGCCGCCAAGCGTTTCGATGCCGAGCGAAAGCGGAGTGACATCGAGCAGTAACAGGTCCTCGCGATCACCCGCGAGCACCGCACCCTGGATGGCCGCGCCCACCGCCACGGCTTCGTCAGGGTTGACGTCCTTGCGCGGCTCGCGGCCGAAGAACGCCCTGACCTTCTCCTGCACCTTGGGCATGCGGGTCATCCCGCCCACCAGGATGACGTCATTGATCTTGTCCACCGATACCCCGGCATCCTTGACAGCGATGCGGCATGGCTCCATCGTGCGTTCGATCAGGTCCTCGACCAGCGCTTCGAGCCTGGCGCGCGTGAGCTTCAAATTCAGGTGTCTCGGCCCGCCGGCATCGGCCGTGATGTATGGCAGGCTGATTTCCGTTTGCTGGCTTGACGAGAGCTCGATCTTGGCCTTTTCGGCCGCCTCCTTCAGGCGTTGCAGCGCAAGCACGTCCTTGGACAAGTCCACGCCCTGGTCCTTCCTGAATTCACCGATCAGGTAGTCGATGATGCGCTGGTCGAAGTCTTCGCCGCCCAGGAAGGTGTCGCCGTTGGTGGACAGCACTTCGAACTGCTTCTCGCCTTGCACCTCCGCGATCTCGATGATGGAAATGTCGAAGGTCCCGCCGCCGAGGTCGAATACGGCGATCTTACGGTCACCGCACTCTTGTTTGTCCAGGCCAAATGCGAGCGCCGCGGCGGTCGGCTCATTGATGATCCGTTTGACTTCGAGGCCGGCGATGCGGCCCGCATCCTTCGTAGCCTGGCGCTGGCTGTCATTGAAGTACGCGGGAACCGTGATGACGGCTTCGGTGACGGGCTCGCCGAGGTAATCTTCGGCGGTCTTCTTCATCTTGCGCAGGACTTCCGCTGAGACTTGGGGCGGAGCCAGCTTCTTGTCTTGCACCTCGACCCACGCATCACCATTCTCCGCCTTGACAATCTTGAAGGGGACGAGGCCAATGTCTTTTTGCACCTCCGTCTCGTCGTAGCGGCGCCCGATGAGCCGCTTGACCGCAAACAACGTGTTCTTGGGATTGGTGACCGCCTGCCTCTTGGCGGGGGCTCCCACCAGCGTTTCATCGTTGTCCAAATAGGCGACGACCGACGGCGTGGTGCGCGCGCCCTCGGAGTTCTCGATCACTTTGACCCCTTTGCCTTCCATCAGCGCCACGCACGAGTTCGTGGTGCCGAGGTCGATGCCGATGATCTTGCTCATGGTTTCACTCCTCTTGGTCTAACTGGTCGTCTCGCCGACACGTTATCCGTTCTTCACGTGGGTGCCTTGCGCCGCCAATCGTCTTCATGCTATTGCGGAGTGCCGAACGAATTGAATGCAGGCCGGCGCGCAACACGTTTTGCCGAACCGGCGGACACTTACGCCACGAAACTGCAATGCGGCGTGGACGTGCTTCATCGCGACGCGGAATAGTCAGCTTGAGCACGCCATCCTGCAGATTCGCCTCGATCCTTGACGCGTCAAGGTCGGCGCCGAGCGAGAACGCGCGCGCGAAGTGTGGCTGACGAATTTCTGCGTGTTGCATCCGCAGTCCTGGGGGAGTGGGCACGACCGCTTCCGCCTCGATATGGAGGCTGCCGTCGTGGACATTCACCTCTAGCTTGTCCTTGCTCACACCCGGAAGGTCGGCCCAGAGCGTGACGCCGTTGCCGTCCTCGACGATGTCGACCGCAGGGAGCAGTGTCATCGTCGGGGTCGACCTGTCCTCCCGGGTTTTTGTCACCGCGTTCTGGGCGCGTTCGACCACCTGAGTAGTGTCGTTCATGACGTTCTCCCTTACTGGACTGTGATCGCCCAAGGCTTCGAGGATTCGCGCTTGCCAACATTGATCGACAGGCAGCCGTTGGCATAGCGCGCCTGGACTTTGTCGGGGTCAGCGCTCTGCGGCAGGTCGACAACGCGCCGGAACGTGCCGCTGAATCGCTCCTGCGCATACAGCCGGACCTCGTCCTCCGCGTACGCGGCTTCGCGCTCGCCGTTGATAGTCAGCAAGCCTTTGTCGATCGACACGTCGAATTTGTCCGGCTTGAGCCCCGGTGCAAACGCGACAATCTCGATGGAGTCGTCCGTGGCGCCGATATTGATGGGGGGAAATGCCCCGAAGCGGCCCGAGCGGAGGCTGGATGGGAACCCGCCGAACAAACTGGCCATCTGCCTTTGCATGCGGTCGAGTTCGCCGAAGAGATCGGTTCCAAAGAAGGGATCACTCATGGTCGTATCCTCCTTCGATGCAGCAAGGAGGCGAACGGGCATACGCGCTCCCATCCACCTGCCAAGCCGCTGGCAAACAAACAGAAACACGCAGCGCGCAACATCGCGACTGCCTGAGCGAAAAATAAAATAGTAAACGGACAGCCAAATTTCAAGGGCGAGGGCTGCCCGTCTTCCGGAAGAACGTCGGCCGACACAACCCGGCCTGCGCTGGTTTGGGCGCGCTACGCTTTCATGCTCTCTGCAGCGGGAGGCGCCCAAAATCATGCTGTATGAGGCGCATCAATCGCGCCGCGTGCACGGCACTTCACGATGCGTTGGCGATCCTCAAAGGTCAGGGCGCCGGCGCCTGGCGCCACCTCCGTTCAAGTGCACTCCGCCATGGAGTTGGACCACCACCAGCCGGCGAGCGTATCTCGCCCTGGGGGCTACCATTTCGTCATTCGAATCGCGCGCGGGGTCAGCTTAGCAGCTACGCCCGCGAGCTCGAGTCAATGCATCGACCAAGAGCTGTCGCGACTGACCGCCGTCGTAACGCGCTGGGCACCGCGCCCTTCCGGCAGGCCTAGAGCTGATTCTCACCACCGACGCGACCGTCGCGGAGTTGCCGAAGGAGGAGCGCAGGAGGAGCGCATCGCCGGTGCCTGAAATGGAGACATAAGGGCGGCAAATGGTCGGCTGCAGGCGTGGGGATTTGCCCCTTCGGGCGGCCCTCGCGCGCGGCGAGGCCCCCCGCCTCTGCCCGCGGCCGTTCGTTCTCGATGGCGATGCGTGGGGAACAGCTTGCGGTCATAGCCAAACGTGGCATCTTGCGCCAGACCGGCGCTGCCGCGCACGTGATCGATTACGACGACGGGAATGCTGGGTACGCCTATGACGCCCTCGCACTGCGGGTGGCACGTGGACCGGAATGGTCGCCCCTGTCCGGGGATCCTTGACGCCCCATCATCACGCCGCCGCAGCAACCTCGGCGTGCTTGCGCCTGACCGCGGGATGCGCAGGGCGCGCGAGGCCGAGATGCTCGCGCAGCGTGGCCCCCGCATATTCGGTCCGGAACAGCCCACGCCGCCGCAACTCGGGCAACACCAGCGCGATGAAATCAGTCAGCCCTCCGGGCAGTACCGGCGACATGACGTTGAAGCCGTCGGCGCCGTAGTTGAGGAAACGTTCTTCGAGCTGATCCACGATCTGTGCCGGTGTACCAACGAGTTGCCAGTGACCGCGCGCGCCAGCCACGCGCTGGTAGAGCTGGCGGATGGTAAGGTTTTCGCGCCGCGCCAGGTCCAGCACCAGGCGCTGGCGGCTCTTGCTGGCATTGGTCGGCGCAAGCTCCGGAATCGGGCCGTCGAGCGGATAGCCGGACAGGTCGAAGCCGCCCGTCAGGCCGGCGACCAGCGCCAGGCCCACTACCGGGTCGATCAGCGATTGAAGTTGTTCGAACTTCTCCTTCGCCTCGCTCTCGCTATGGCCGACCACCGGAAACACGCCCGGCAGGATCCTGAGGTCGTCCGGTGAACGGCCGTAGCGCGGCAGGCGGCCCTTCAGGTCGGCGTAGAACGCGACGGCCTCCTCCAGCGTCTGCTGGGCCGTGAATACCGCCTCGCCGCTGCGTGCCGCCAGTTCCTTGCCAGCCTCCGAGGAACCGGCCTGCACCACCACCGGGTGTCCCTGGGGCGGGCGCGAGACGTTGAGCGGTCCCTGCACCGAGAAGTGCTCGCCCTTGTGTCGCAGCACATGGCGTTTGGCCGGGTCGAAGTAGCGCCCGCTCGCCTTGTCGCGCAGGAAGGCGTCATCCTCCCAGCTGTCCCACAACCCGGTCACCACATCGGCGAATTCCTCCGCGCGCCGGTAGCGATCGGCGTGCGCGAAGTGCTCGTCCCGGTTGAAATTGCGGGCCTCGTGTTCGTTCGACGAGGTGACCAGGTTCCATCCGGCACGGCCACCCGAGATATGGTCGAGCGACGCGAACTTGCGCGCCACGTGGTACGGCTCGTTGAAACTGGTCGAAGCCGTGCCCACCAGCCCGATCCGCCCGGTGACGGCCGCCAACGCCGACAACAAGGTGATCGGCTCGAACTGAGCCTGGTAGCTGTGCGCGGTACGGCTGAGGAATTCGACATTGTCGCCGCGCGTGCCCACGCCGTCGGCCAGGAAGATCAGGTCGAACTTGGCAGCCTCGGCGGCCTGCGCCAGAGCCACGTAGTGCTGAAAGTCGATACCGGCGTCGGCCTTGGCTTCGGGATGCCGCCAGGCGGCGATGTGGTGCCCGCTCGGATAGAGAAATGCACCGAGGCTCATCAAGCCTTCGCGTCTCGCCATGTCTGTTTCTCCCGTCCTCAGTCTGTCAATGCAGGGGACATCGTAGGGATCACCACTGGTATTGCGAAGCTCGATGTTCTTCTATCCATAGGCAGGCCTCCCGCATATCGATGGATGGAAGCCGTCGAGCCGGAACATGCGACATTTGCCTACGACTTCGCAGCATATCCATATCCGAAAGCCTTCTTTGTTCACTGCGGCGCCGGGCGATAGCATCGTCTCCTCTTTGTTCTTATGACCAGACATGCCCGCGCTCCCGCTCCTTCGCATCGCCGCTGCTGCGGCACTGTCCTACCTGACCCTGAACGCCGCCTGGGCGGATGCCACGCTGGACCGCGTCAAGCAGCGCGGCAAGGTCTCCATCGGCGTCCTCGTCGGCGGCGGCCTGTTCGGCTCGATCGACCCAGTCACACAGCAGCCGGTTGGCTGGAATCCCGAGCTGGCGCGCGACCTGGCAAAGCGGCTGGGGGTGGACGCCGAACTGGTGCCCGTGCAGCCTTCCAATCGCGTGCAGTTCCTGCAGCAAGGCAAGGTTGACCTGCTGATTGCGTCGATGGAATACAACCCCGAGCGCGGCGAGTTGCTCGGCCATGCGCCAACCCCGTTCTACCGCGTCGGCGGCACGGCGGCTGTGCTGAAGCGCAGCGGCATCGCCAAGTGGGAGGATCTGCGCGGCAAGACCGTCTGCGCTTCGCAGGGCAGCAGTTACGTCAAGCCTTTGCAGGAGCAGTACGGCGCCCAGGTGCGTGGCTTCAAGACCTCCGCGGAATCGTTGCTGGCATTGCGGGGCGGCCAGTGCGTCGCCGCGGTTCACGACGCCACCCTGATCCACCCGCTGGTTCGCAGCAACGCCGACTGGACCGACTACGCCGCGCCAATCCCCACCGAGATCCTGCCCGCGCCTTCCGTGGTCTGGACCCGCAAGGGCGAGACGGACACCATCGCCGCGGTGGACAAGATCGTCCAGGAATGGCATCGCTCGGGCTGGCTGATCGCCACGGAAAAGCGGCTCGGCATCACGCCGCCGCAGCCACTGCTGCCCGAACTGCAAGCACGCTTCAAGAACGCGTCCTGAGCCGAACGCTGCGCACCGGCGCTATGGCGCCAAGGCGCCCTCCTGATATGAAGAGAGTCTTCCTGCTATTCCCTTTTCTCTGCGCCGCGCTGACTGCTTCCGGCCATGCACACGCCGACGCCACGCTCGACAAGATCAAGCAGCGCGGCAAACTCGCCGTGGGCATCGACGGCCCGAGCCCGCCGTTCGGCTTGCTGGATACCACGACCGGCAAGGCCGGTGGCTACCAGACCGAACTTGCGGCCGACCTGGCGAAGCGCCTTGGCGTCGAACTTGAAACCGTGCCGGTCACTGCCTCCACCCGCGTGCAGTTCCTGCAGGCGGGCAAGGTCGACCTGCTGGTCGCCAACATCCAGTGGACGCAGGAGCGCAGCGAGATCCTGAGCTTTGCGCCGACCCCTTATGACCTTGTCGGCGGCGCGGCCGTCGTGTCGAAGGGGAGCGGCATCAAGCGCTGGGAAGACCTGCGCGGCAAGGTGGCCTGCGTCTCGCAGGGCAGCAACTTTGCGCGTCCGCTGGCAGAGAACTACGGCGCGATCGTCAAGGGCCTGCGCGGCATCCCCGAGTCTCTGCTGGCGCTCAAGGGCGGCACCTGCGCGGCATCGGTACATATCCAGCCCGCGCTCTACCACACGCTGAACGGCCCAAGCGCCGGAGAATGGAAGGACTTCACGCTGGCAACGGAAGCGCAGCTGATTCCCTCGCCTACCGTGGTCTGGACCCGCCGCGGCGAGAAAGATACGGTCGCATTCGTGGACAAGGCAATCCGCGACTGGCACCGCTCCGGCCTGCTGCTCGCCACCGCACGCAAGTATGGCGTACCCGAAGGCGCCTACATCAAGCCTGCCAATGCGCGCGCGCAGCAGGGCAGGTTCGATGTCGCGCCGAGCGACTTCGCCGTCTTTGCCGAGAGCAAGAAGCCATGAGCGCGCGCCTTGTTCGTCAGCGAGGCCGCCATCAATTAACTGTTGCACGGCAGCCCCCATGCGCACGGCGGCTCGATCAGCGCACGGCACGGCATCTGCCTGCCCAGCGCGCAGCGCTGACGCGGCGCCAAAAAGCCGGTCTTCGATCGGCTCACCGGCTAAACCCCGGCAAGGCTCAGCCCGACACCACTATCGAAGTTTCTCCATGAGCATTCTCCTGTCCCAGCGCGCCCGCCGGGTGCGCCTCTCGCCGATCGCCGCTGCCGGCCAGCGCGCCACCGCGCTGGCCCGCCAGGGGCGCGACATCCTGGCTCTGACGGCCGGCGAGCCTGAGTTCGATACCCCCGAGGCCATCAAGCGGGCCGCCATAGCCGCGCTCGCGCGCGGCGAAACGAAGTACACGCCCACCGCGGGCTCAGTCGCGCTGCGCCAGGCAATTGCCGCCCGGTACCAACGCGACCACGGGTTCCCGGTCACCCCTGCCGACGTCTTTGTCGCCAATGGCGGCAAGCAGGTCATCTTCGAGGCATTCTCGGCCACGCTCGACAGCGGCGACGAGGTCCTGCTGCCGGCGCCATATTGGCCTTCCTTTCCGGACATCGTGCGCGTCAATGACGGCACCCCGGTGGTTCTGCCCTGCGATGAGCGCAGCGGCTTCAAGCTTGACGCCACCCGGCTGGAAGCCGCAATGACACCGCGCTCGCGCTGGCTGGTGCTGAACACCCCGGCCAACCCGACCGGCGCGGTCTACAGTGCAGACGAACTTGCGGCCCTCGCCGAGGTTCTACGCCGCCACCCACATGTGCTCGTGTTGGTCGATGAAATCTACGAGCAGATCCGCTTTGGCGCGGCACCACCGCACTGGCTGAACGTGGCGCCGGACCTGCGCGCGCGCACACTGCTGGTCAATGGCGCATCGAAGACCTACGCTATGACCGGCTGGCGCATCGGCTGGGGCATCGCCCCTGTGGAACTGGTGCAGGCAATGACGGCAATCCAGTCGCAGGTATCTTCGGGCGCCAGCGCGATCGGCCAGGCCGCCGTGGCGGCGGCGCTCGATGCAGCCGACCAGACGTTCGTGCAGAACGCGCGGGAGGCCTACGCGCGCCGCGCCGGACTCGTGACCAGGACCATCCCGTCTATTCCGGGCCTGCAACTGCTGCCACCCCAGGGCGCGTTTTTTGCCTACGTCAACTGCGGCGGCCTGATCGGATGCCTGCGGCCCGACGGGCGGCCCGTTGAAAGCGACGCCGATGTGGTCGACTGGCTGCTGGAGGCCGAAGGCGTGGCTGTCGTCGACGGTGCCGCCTATGGCCTGTCGCCCTACTTCAGGCTCTCCTTTGCCGTGGCCGACACGGTGCTGGAGGACGCGCTGCAACGCATCGCGCGTGCGGTTGCCGCGCTGAAACCGGCAAAGCTGGAGGTGGTGGCATGAGCGACCTCCTGCCCCCCGTTGTCGCGGCGCTCAAGCCGCTGGGGCTGAACTATGCCTTCGTACTTGACGCCGGCGAACGTGCGGCGTTCCTGAGTGGTCTGGTTGTGACGCTGAAGCTTTGCCTGCTGACCATCCCGTGCAGCCTCGCCGCCGGTATCGCGCTGGCGGCAATGCTCACCTCGGGCCGGCGCGCGCTCGCCGCACCGGCCCGCGCCTTCGTCGAGCTCACGCGCAATACCCCCACGCTCGTGCAGCTCTACTGCGCATTCCTGGTGCTGAACATGCTGATCACCCAGCAGCTCGCCAGCCGCGGCACCGGCAATCCGCTGACGCCTTTCGTCTGGGTCGTGATCGTGGTCTCGCTGCACAAGGCGGTGTTCCATGCCGAGGCGCTGCGCGCCGGTATCGAGGCGGTGCCCCGCATCACGCTGGAAGCCGCGCGCTCGCTGGCCTTCTCGCGGCGCCAGCTGCTGCTCCAGGTTGAACTGCCGCTCGCGGTGCGCTTCGCGTTGCCGGCACTGGTCAACAACGTGGTGGACCTCGTCAAGATGACTGCCGTGGCCTCGGCCATCGCGGTCGGCGACGTGACCTACGAATCCATCATGATCTGGACGCAGCGCGACAACGTGCTGGAACTGCTGTTGCTGATTCTGGCCTGGTTCGGCCTGCTGACCTGGCTGGTCAGCCGCGCCGGTCGCTGGTTGGAAAATCACCTGAGGATGCCCGGCTATGGCCAGTGATTCGATTCTCCCGGCCGCCATCGGCCGCCCCCCTTTGCCGGGCCGCGCGCTGCGCGATCCGTTAGTGCTGGCGCTCGGCGCTCTGGCGGCACTGCTGCTGTTCTGGAGCTTCACCGGCAGCACGCCGGCCGCAGTGCGCAGCCTCTGGACCTGGACCCCCGCGCTGCTGCGCGGGCTATGGGCCAACATCGAGATCAGCGTGCTGGCGATGGTGCTCGGCACCGTTGCCGGCCTGGTGATCGGGGCGCTGTCATTGTCATCGCATGCGGCGTTGCGCCTCTTTACACGTGCCTGGGTGCAGGCGTTCCGCAACGCGCCGGTGCTGGTGCTGGTCTATTTCACCACCTATGTGTTCCCGTTCGAACTGCACCTGGTGCACTGGACCCTTCCGTTCCCGGACTGGGTCAAGGTCGTGCTGGGCCTTGCGCTGCCGGCAAGCGCCAACGTCGCCGAGATCTTTCGCGGCGCGATCCAGTCGATTCCGAGCGCGCAGTGGGAGGCAGCGCAGTCGCTCGCCTTGCGCCGCCGCCAGATCTTCCGCCTGATCGTGCTGCCGCAGTGCCTGCGGCGCATGCTGCCGCCATGGATGAACCTGTACGCCGGCATCACGATGAGCACGTCGCTGGCGTCACTGGTCGGCGTCCATGACGTGGTCGATACCGCGCAGGTTGCCAGCAACACGGTCGCGCGCACCGACTTCACGATCCTCGTCTACTTCACGTTGCTCGCCCTGTTCTTTGCTTATTGCTACCCGATTGCGCGCGGTACCCGCGCGCTTGAACGCCGCCATGAACGCCACTGAGTCCTTTCTGCGCCGTGACACCGGCAGCCACTCCACATCGCCACTGGTGCAACTGCGCGACGTGCACCTGAGCTTCGGCGCCAACACGGTGCTCAACGGCATCGACGTCGACGTGCGCCGCGGCGAAGCCGTCACCATCATTGGCCCGTCCGGTTCGGGCAAAAGCACGATCCTGCGCTGCATCACCGGGCTGCTGCTGCCGCAACGCGGACAGATTCGCGTGGGCGACACCGCCGTCGAGACATTGCGCGGCGAGGACGCGCTCATTGCATTGCGCAAGCGCGTCGGTTTCGTGTTCCAGCAGTACAACCTGTTCCCGCATCTGACGGTGCTGGAGAACCTGGTGCTCGCACCGACCCGTGTGATGGGGCGCCCGCGCGCCGAGGCCGAGCGCGAGGCCCATGCGCTGCTTGCCAGGGTGCGCCTGTCGGAAAAAGCCAATGCCTACCCGGGCGAGCTCTCCGGCGGCCAGCAACAGCGCGTTGCGATTGCGCGCGCGCTGGCGATGCAGCCCGAGTTGATCCTGTTTGACGAGGTGACCTCCGCGCTCGATCCCGAGACCGTCGGCGAGGTGCTGACCGTGATCCGCGAACTGGTCGAGGACGGCATGACCTGCGTACTGGTGACACATGAAATGCGCTTCGCGGCCGAGATCAGCGACCAGATCTACTTTACCGAGGCCGGCCGGATCGTCGAACACGGCCCGCCGGCGCAGATTTTCGGCAAACCGCAGCACGAACGCACGCGCGCCTTCCTGCGCCGCGCGCTCGGTGCAATCCCGCGCCTGCCGCCCGATTTCGACGCCGCGTTCGCGCCGGCGCCTTCCCTCTTTCCCGCTGACGGAGTCTCCGCACCATGAGCCATTCTTCTCCCGCCGACCGCCAGGCGGCCCGCCGCAAGGCAGTGGCCGCCGCCCTGACCGACATCCGGCGCCTGGCCGCGGGCCAGCCTGACCGCGCCGCGCTCGATGCCATTGCCGCGCGCCTGCAGGCGCTGGCCGGGCAGCGCGAACTCTTCACCCGCGAGGACTTTCCGCCTCCGGCGGATACGGCCAGCGGCGCCTCGACGCGCTACCGCCTCAATCCCGATGATGGTGACGACGCGGCCGCGCTGTACCTGAACTCGATCAATCCGGGCAAGACCACCATCCCTCACAACCACGATACATGGGCCGTAATCGTCGCGGTAGAGGGCCGCGAGTTCAACCGCGTCTACCGCCGCACCGACGACCGCAGCGATCCGACAGTCGCGCAACTCGAAATCGAGCGCGAACTGACGGTCGAGCCAGGCACCCCAATCGCTTTCCTGCCCGACGACATCCACAGCATTCACGTGATCGGCGACGCGCCGACGCTGCATTTCCACTGCTATGGCCGACCGCTCGAGACGCTGACGGGCCGCTACGGCGTGCGCCCTGAGACCGGCGAGATCGTCAACTACAACGCCACGCAGATGCAACCCAGCAAGGTGGCGGCATGAGCGCCGCGGGCAGACATACCCAATTGCTTCACGCGGGGGCGCCGACGCTGCGCGACGGTGCCGGGCCGGTCAATGTGCCGGTGGTGCGGACCAGCACGGTACGCTTCGCCAGCCAGCAGGCACTGGAATCGCGCCAGCACCGACGCGCCGCCGGCGAGCGCGTCGCCTCCTACGGCCGCCACGGGCTTGACACGCACGAGGCACTGGAAAACGCGCTGAGCACGCTCGAAGGCGGCCATCGCGCATTCCTGGCGCCATCGGGGCTGTCGGCGATCACGCTGGTGCTGCTGGCCCTGCTCGGCCCCGGCGACCATGCGCTGGTTTCCGACAGCGTCTATGCGCCCGTGCGGCGCGTCGACAAGACGCTGCTGCAGCGGCTGGGCGTCACCATTGAGTACTTTTCGCCAGCGCATGACGACCTTGCCGCGCTGATCCGGCCCGAGACGAAGCTCGTCTACCTGGAATCGCCAAGTTCATTGCTGTTCGAGGTGCTGGACCTGCCGAAGCTGGCGGCAGTGGCGCGCGAGCGCGGCGTGCCGGTGGCCGTGGACAATACCTGGAGCGGCGGGTGGTTCCTGCAGCCACTGCGCCTGGGCGCCAATGTCTCGATCCAGGCGGCGACCAAGTATATTGCCGGGCATTCCGACGTGATGCAGGGCGCAGTCGTCGTGGATAGCCCGGCGCTGGCCGAATGCGTCGCCGCCACGCACGAGGCCCTGGGCCTCGCCATCGGCGCTGACGACGCCTACTTGTCGCTGCGCGGCCTGCGTACGCTGCCGTTGCGGCTCGCCCAGCACCAACGCAATGCCACCGAAATCGCGCAATGGCTGCAGCGCCATCCGCAGGTGGGGCGCGTGTTCTACCCGGCGCTGCCGGACGACCCTGGCCACGCGCTGTGGCAGCGTGACTTCAGCGGCGCCAGCGGCCTGGTGTCGTTTGCATTCCGCGATACCGGGCCCAGCGCAGCCGGCTCGTTCGTCGACGCACTGAAGTGGTTCTCGATCGGCGCCTCCTGGGGAGGATATGAAAGCCTCGCGCTGGTCGCCCCGCCGGAACGGCTGCGCGAACACCGGGTCTGGCAAGGCAATGCACCGGTGGTGCGGCTGCACGTCGGACTGGAAGACACACAAGACCTGCTGGCCGATCTCGACCAGGCCTTTCACCGTACCCTGACCTGACATGAGCGATCCGGATCAACTCGCCCGCGAAGCGCTACGCCTGCTCGGGCCGGCGCCAGAGAACTGGGTGCCGCCACGCGACGGCTTCGACCACAACGTCCTGATCGTCGGCGGCGGCCAGGGCGGCAGCGCCATTGCGTATGCGTTGCGCCGCGCCGGCATTGGCGGCGTCTCCGTCATCGACGCCGCGCCAGACGCCATGCAAGCCGGGGTCTGGTTGACACGGGCGCGCATGCACAAGCTGCGCACCGTCAAGAACCTGGTTGGCCCCGAACTGGGCGCCACCGCGCTGGGCTTCCAGGCCTGGTACGAGGCTCGCCACGGCAGCGAGGCTTACGCAGCGCTGGACCGCATCCCGCGCACCGACTGGGCGGCCTATCTCGACTGGTTCCGCCGCTTCCTCGACATCGAGGTTCGCTACGGCACCCGGCTTGCGGATATCGCGCCGCATGAAGCTGCTGACGTCCCGGGACTGGCTGTACAACTCGTTGTGAACGGTCAGGCGCGCACGGAAACCACGCGCAAGCTCATCCTCGCCAATGGCGTGGCCGGCAATGGCGCGCCGGTGCTGCCCGCCTGCCTGCGCCCGGCGGTAGCGGCCGGGCTGGCCGCACACACCGCCGATGCGATCGACTTCGCGGCGCTGGACGGCAAGACCGTCGCCGTGATCGGCGCTGCCGCCTCGGCCTTCGACGCGGCAGCAGTCGCACTCGAAGCCGGTGCCGCCGCCGTGCACCTGTTCGCGCGCCGCGATCATATCGCCGCGCGCGCCGTCGCCAAGCCGCGCGGCTACACCGGCTTCTACGATCATTTTCCCCGGCTGCCCGATGCGCACCGCTGGCACCACGCCGTGCGCTACCGGCGCGCGGGCTCGACGCCTCCGCCGGATGCGGTCAAACGCGTGCTTGCCCATCACAACTTCCACCTGCACCTGGCGTCACCATGGGAAGCCGCCCGAGTAGCCGATGGCCGAGTGGTGGCAGACGTCAATGGGCATGACTTCGCCTTCGACTTTGTGATCGCAGGTACCGGCTATAGCATCGATCCGGGCTTGCGCCCCGAACTGGCGCGCATCGCCCCGCTGGTGGCGCGCTGGCGCGATCGCTACACGCCGCCCGCCGGCGAGCGCGACGACGCGCTCGGGGCATCGCCCTATCTCGGCGACGGCCTGCAGTACATCGAGAAGATCCCCGGTACCGCACCGTGGCTGGGTGCGATTCATGTGTATAACCCGGCAGGGTATGCCACCGTCGGCGCGCCGCTAGGCGACGTGCCGAGCATGCGGCGCGATATCCCGGCCGCGGTGCGGCGCATCAGCGAGGACCTGTTCCTGGCTGACCTCGATCTGCATGAGGCACGGGCGCGCGTCGACGTGGAGCCCGACTTTGGCCCCGAGCTGTATGCGGGAGCAGTCTGGCGCGGGTAAGGACGGTGCGGCCGGGGCATGCCAACAGTGCTTTCCCCGGCAGCTGCGCGTTACGGCTTGCCGGCATACTGCTGCTGAAGCTGCACCAGCAGTGGCGAGCGCGGCACCAGGTCGAGACTGGCCACGAGCCTGATCAGGCAATCAGCATGGGGCCGCCGTAGGCCGAGCGATGGACCGGCCGCAGCAGGCGTTCGATATCGTTCTTGCTATTGCGTCAACAGCCGGATGCCGATGTCCCCTTCGCGCTCGAGTTGCGCGACCAGACCGATCTCCCAGTCCAGATAGGCCCGGAATGCTGCATCGCGCCGCGCCACATCAGCGTGGTGGTACGGGCTGTACCAGTAATCGTCCTCGCCGGTCAGCACGCCCTGCTCGCCGCTGCCGGTGGGCAGCGCCGCCGCCGTCCATGCTTGCGTGCCACCGGCCAGGTAGCGCACGTCACGGCCGCTGCGCGCCGCCAGTTCCGCTGCCACAATGCGTGCCAGCACACCGTCCGATGACGTGACGAGCAACGTTTCGCTGGCGGGCACTTCTGCAATCAGGGCCTCGAGCCGGTCAGGCACCGCAAACTGCGCCCCGGCAACATGGCGCTTTTCATAGGCAGCGCGGCGCTCGACATCGAAGACGCGTGCTCGCCCGGACTGCAACAGCGCATCGGCCTGCTGCGCCGACACCGGCTGCGCTGCGGGCCGCGAAGACAGCACACGCAGCGGCTCCGGGCCGGTGTCGACCGCGGCGTCGGTCGATGGGGCATATACGAACACCTCGTGCGCGCCCAGTTGCGCCAGCCACGCGCCGGTGGTCAGCGCGCGCACGCCGTCCCAGTCGGCGAGCACGATCCGCGCATGGCGCGTTGCCGCGTATTCGTCCGCGGCTTGCACCAGTTGCCCGCCCGGCGCCCAGCGCCAGCCCGGCAGGTGGCCGGCCTCATATTCGGCGCGCGTGCGCACGTCGAAGCGATACAAGGTGTGCCGCCCGGCTTCGCGCTCGAGCCGCGCCAGACCGGCATCGTCGAGACGGCGCACACCGACACGGGCAGCGACAGCCTCGGCACGTGCACGGCCAGCTTCACGTGTCGCGCCGGCCGGCTCGGGCAGCGACGTATGGCGCCCGTTCGCCAGCGTGCGGCCATCCAGCAGCCAGGCCATGGTGCCATCCTTGAGCGAGACCACGGGGTTCGGCACCCCGGCATCGATCAGCGTCTGTGCGCCCACGATGCTGCGGGTGCGGCCCGCGCAGTTGACCACGACCAGCGTCTCCGGCCGCGGCGCCAGCTCGCTGATACGGTAGACCAGCTCCGCGCCGGGCAGGCTGTGCGCGAACGGCAGGCTGAAGTCGGCAAACTCCTCGGGGGTGCGGCTGTCGACCACCACGAGGTCGTCGCCGCGCTCGATACGCTGCTGCAGTTCGCCGGCACTGATCCATGGCGTGTGCTTCTGGTGCTCGATGACTTCGCCGAAGGCCTTGCTGGGCACGTTGCTGCCGCTGAAAATCTCGAACCCCGCCGTCGCCCATGCCCGCGTGCCGCCGGTCAGCACCGACACATTGCGCCAGCCCAGGCGCAGCAGCTTGGCGGCCGCCTGGTGCGCCAGGCGATCGCCGTCATCACCACCATCGGTCAGGACGACGCGCGTATCGCGGCGCGGCACCAGCCTGTCGGCCAGCAACTCCAGCCGCCACAGCGGGGCGGAGGCCGCGAGCAACAGATGCCCGCGCACAAAGACGCCGGTCTCGCGTACATCCAGCAGCGCGATCTCGTCGCCGTCCGCCAGCGCAGCTTTCAACGCGAGCGCGTCGATGGCGGCATGGGCGATGTGCCTGGGTGGCCCGAAATGCCGATAGCTGCCGCCGGCGGCGCTTTCAAACACCACGCGCCCGCTCAGGCGGTCCAGTGCCAGGCCATAGAAATGCAGGTGCAGGCCGGGCTCATTGCCAACCAGCTCGATGGTATGGACGTCGTCGGGCAACAGCGTGACGGAGCTGCCGGTCACGACATCGCTGCGACCGGTCTCGTTCAGGCGGTCGCGTGCCGGGTCGTCGGTGGCTTCGCGGCGATAGAAGACGTTGCGCTCATTGCCGGTGATGCCGGCAATGATGGCCCATGTGGTGTGGTCGTGCGGCGGCTGTGCCTTGCCGGGCAGCCCGGCGGACACGTAGAGCGCGTAGCGACCATCGAGATCTTCGGACAGGCGATAGACCTGCGCGGGATTGTCAGCCGAAACAGGAAAGTGCGCCGACGGGAACAGGTCGCGTTGTGCGCCGAGCCGCTCCAGCGCCCGCGCCACGGTATGCAGCGTCTCGCGGTTGGCATGCGGGGTGCGCTCCAGCAACTGTCTTGCCTCGGCGATGAAGGCGGCCACGGCCGCGTGGCGCCGGCTGGCAACGTCGCTGCCCGGCACCGCTGATGGGGAAAGGTTCTGTTGGGTCATGCGCCGACTGTAACGCCGACACGAAGCTGCGCAAAAGAAGGCTTTCGAGTATCAACATGCCGCCGGCTTCCATCGCGACTTGTCTCGACCAGGCCGCAAGCCGCATATCCATAGGCTCAAACATTCGTTGGTGCGCGCCAGCCGGCTTCGTAAGCTTGACGGTCCCATCAGGCCATCGCACTTTCGTGCCGGCGACGGCCTGCCAGCTCGCTTCCGGGTCAATACCATGTTCCGTCGCAACTTTCTCCGCGCCGTCCTCGTTCTTTCACCAGCGATGCTGGCCGCTTCGCCGCTTCCCGCCAGCGCCGCCGAAGCGGCATTTCCCACGCGCCCTGTGCGCATCGTGGTGCCAGTCGCGCCCGGCGGCAGCGCCGACAAGCTGGCCCGCACGCTTGCCACGCGGCTCAGCGAGGTGTGGCAGCAACCGGTGGTGGTGGACAACGTGGTCGGCGCCAGCGGCACCATCGGCGCGGCACAGGTCGCCAGGGCCAGGCCAGACGGCCACGTGCTGCTGCTTGGCGGCGAAGGCGTGACGCTCAACGCATCGCTGTTCAAGAACCTGCCGTATGACAGCAGCCATGCCTTCCGCGGCGTCACCAAGGCCGTGGTGAACCCGCAGGTGCTGGTGGTCAGGCCGGACCTGGGGGTACGAAGCTTCCAGGATTACGTGGCCCTGGCACGCCGCAAGCCGGGAGAACTGGCACTCGGGCTGCCCGGCAATGGCGGCATCGCGCATGTCGCACATGAAATGCTGTCGCGCCAGCTTGGCTTCAGGGTCAACTACATTCCCTATGCCGGTGGCGCGCCGGCCACGGTGGACCTGCTCGGCGGTCATATTGACGCCACACTCATCACCCTGGCCGCCGTGACTGACTACGTACGGGCAGGCAGGCTCACAGCGCTCGCGGTCACGACCCCTTACCGCTCCAAGGCCCTCCCGCAGGTACCCACGCTGGCCGAAGCCGGCGCCGCGGGCTTTGCTGTGGAGAGCTGGCAAGGACTTCTCGCCCCCGCGGCGACCCCAACCGCGGTGGTCGACCGTATCAGCCGGGACGTGGCGACAGTGCTGCACGTGCCCGCCACGCGCAGCCAACTGGAAGACGCAGGCTATGTCGTGGTCGCCTCATCGGCGCAGGAACTCGATGCAAGCCTGTCGCGCGACCTGCCCCGGTACGCCTCGGTGATCACCGCGTCGGGCATCGCCCTGCGCTGACAACTTCCCCAACCAATCATGACTGACCTGACGCATACCATCGACGCCACCACGCTACGCAAATGGCTCAACGATGGCCAGTCGCTGGCCCTTTTCGACGTGCGCGAACATGGCCAATACGGCGAAGGCCATCCCTTCTTTGCCGTGCCCCTGCCCTATAGCCGCCTTGAGCTGGAGGTCGGCCAACTGGCACCGCGCCGTGCGGAACGCATCGTACTGCTCGACGATGGCGATGCGGCAAATGAAGTGGCATCACGCGCGGCACGGCAACTTGCCCACCTTGGCTACCGGAACGTGACGGTGCTCGACGGCGGCGCCCCCGCCTGGGCCGCCGCCGGCTACGCCTTGTTCAAGGGCGTCAATGTCCCCTCCAAGACGTTTGGCGAGCTGGTCGAGCAGATTCAGCACACGCCGCGACTGAGCGCCGACGACCTCGCGGCGCGCCGCGCTGCAGGAGAGCGCTTCCTGCTGGTGGATGGCCGCACCGAGGAAGAACACCGCAAGATGACCATCCCTGGCGCCGTGAGCTGCCCCAACGGCGAGCTGGCACTGCGGCTACCCGCGCTTCTGCGAAATCCCAACATGCCTGTGGTGGTACATTGCGCCGGACGAACGCGCAGCATCGTGGGCGCACAGACGCTGCTGAACCTGGGCCTGCCCAATCCGGTACTTGCGCTGGAAAATGGCACGCAAGGCTGGTACTTAGCGGGCCATGCTCTCCAACATGGCAGCGATCATTTCGCCGTGGAGATTGCCTCCGGACCGGTACTCGCCGCGGCGCGCGAGCGCTCGGCCAGGCTGCTACAGCGTTTCGGCCTGCCCGCGCTGTCGACCGCGCAAGCACAGCAATGGCTGGACGATACGCAGCGCACCACTTACCTCTTCGATATCCGCTCGGCCGCGGAATTTGCCCGGCGCACTATCCACGGCGCGGTGCATGCGCCCGGCGGACAACTGGTGCAGGCAACGGATCGCTATATCGGGGTACGTGGCAGCCGCGTCATTGTGTTCGATGACGACCGGGTACGCGCGCCCGTGGTTGCCAGCTGGCTGCACCAGATGGGCTATGAGACGGCGGTGCTTGCCGATGGCGTGGATGCTGCATTGCAGGTTCGCGCGTGGCCGAAAGCGAACGGCGACGCGCTGCCCGTCCTCGACGTGGACCTGCTGCGCGCGCTGCACATCCACGCGCAGAAGCTGGCGGTCATCGACCTGCGCGAGAGCGCGGCATTTGAGCGCGGACATGCCTCTGGCGCCGTCTGGTCGATCCGGCCGCGGCTACTTCAACAACTTCGGGCGCTTGACCTGGCGCATGCCGATCCTGTGGTTCTAATTGCCAACGAGCCAGAGGTAGCAATCCTTGCGGGAAAGGACCTGCTTGAAGCCGGCTATCGGCACATTTACCGCACTGACAACGGCTACGACACCTGGCAATCGGCCGGGCTGCCGGAAGCCATTGCGCCGGAACCGCTGCCGGCCCAGGCGCGCATCGATTACCTGTTCTTCGTGCACGATCGCCACGAGGGCAACCGGGACGCGGCCCGTGCCTACCTGGCGTGGGAGACCGGGCTGATCGCGCAGTGCGCGCCGGATGAGCTTGGTGTTTTCCGCATTGCCGCGCCCTGGCGCGATGAGGCCCAGCCAACAGCACCGGCACCGGCACCGGCACCGGCACCGGCACCGGCAGCCTAATAGCAGGCTGGGCGGAGCGGACTGCGTCCGCACCTACCGCTCAAACCAGACCCAGATGGCCACGATCGTCCTTGCCAGCCTTTCGCCCGTGGACACTTCATGGTCTCAATGCGGATGCCCTTCGCCTGGAGCTTGCCAGCGCTCTCGATTCGCTACCCGCCGGCTATCGCGACATCATTCTGCTGCGGGATTTCGAGGAGCTGTCGATCGGCGAGATTGCAGCTCGCCTTGGCATCACCACTGCAGCGGCGAAGAGCCGCCTGCATCGGGCACGGCTACTCGCTCGTGAATTCTTGCTCGGCTAGTCATGACCCTGGTGGTAGGTCCACCAGGGATCGGCGCTAGCGAGAAGCCTCCGCAAGTCCTTTCAGCAATGCCTCGTGAAAGGCCGCCGGGTCTTGCATTTGCGGCGCATGCCCAAGTTCCTGAAATTCGACCAGCGTTGCGTTCGGAATCGTCTTCGCGGCGACCTTCGCCAGCTCCGGATACCTGCCAATCCTGGCCTTGACCTCGGCCGGGGCCACATCCTTGGCAATAGCGGTCGTGTCCTTGTCGCCAATCAGCAGGAGCGTCGGGGCCTTGATCTGTCCCAGCTCATAAACCACGGGTTGGGTAAAGATCATGTCGTAGATCAGCGCCGAATTCCAGGCCACCTGCTGTTTTCCCGGGCCCCGGTTCATTCCCGCCGGCATCTGAACCCAGGGCTCGTACTCGGCGCGCCAGTGGCCCACATAATAGGTCTCCTGCTCATAGCGGCGGATCCGGTCCGCGTTGGTCGCGAGCTCGCGCGCGTACCACTGGTCAACCGACAGCGACGGTACGCCCTTGGCCTTCCAGTCCTCGAGCCCGATCGGATTGACCAGCACCAATTGCCGGGTCTGGTCCGGATACATCAGCGCATAGCGCATGGCAAGCATGCCTCCGGTTGAATGACCGAGGACAATTGCGCGCTCGATGCCCAACGACGCCAGCAAGGCGTGCGTATTCCTGGCCAGTTGCTGGAAGCTGTACTGGTAGCGTGCCGGCTTGGTTGATTTGCAGAAGCCGATCTGGTCCGGCGCGATCACGCGATATCCGGCCTCAGCCAGGACGCGGATGGTTTCATCCCACGTCGCCGCACAGAAGTTCTTGCCGTGCAGGAGCACAACGGTGCTGCCATTGGCGCGCGACGGTCTGACGTCCATGTAGGCCATATGCATGGCGTCGCCCTGGGACGTGAATGCATAAGTCTGGACGGGATGCGGATAATCGAAGCCCTGGAGCTCCGCACCATACGCGGGGCCGTTGCTGTCGCCGACGGTGGCCGTGTCCGCGGGTGCCGGGATGGCGGTCGAGGCAGTGAAAGCCGCGAACGCGAGCATGACGAGCTTTGCGGGGAATGTGAAGTTCATCGCAATATTGTGTATCAATTGGAGAGGCTCGGGACGCAGGCCACCGTACGGTCACGCCCGCAAGTCGGTGGGCCCTATTGGTCCGTGGGCAGGAGCCCGCACGCATGCCGGGCTCTTTCTGATTGCCTGAAAAATGCTGTACCGGGACACCGGCGCCGCGTCGGCGCTCAAGGCTGTTTCAAATATTCGCGCACCGGCGTCAGAAATTCAATCGTGCGCTGCGCCTTGAGAAGCCGCGGCAGCACCGCTTCATAGTTCTGCCTATAGGGGCGCGACAGGTGATGCGACAGGAAATGCTCGCGGCTGCAGGCCCAGGTCTCATAGAGCACCAGGGTGTCATCGTCTTCAGCCGAGCGGTGCAAGTACGTGTTGATGAAATCGGGCTCTTCGGACATGGCATCGAGCACAGTCAGAAGCTGTGCCTCGAGTTCGTCGCGGTACTCAGGCTTGCCGGGCAGATGGACAATGAAGGATATGTTCTGGGTCATGATGGCGTAGTTCCGGGTTCTGTCACAAATGACGGAAGAAGCAGGGGAGCGTGCCGGGCACCGCGGGAATCCGTCCGGAGCGGAATCCCGCACGAGTGCCGGACACGTCTGCCTAGAATCTAGTTCACGATATCGCGACGTACATGCGACTGGATCGATGAAGTCGTTCGATGAGATCGAACAAGATCCGCCATGGGTGCAGCGGGGCCTCATCGAGTACCAGCCCACGCCCGCACGAATTCGCACGTATCGTGGCCGCGCAGCCCCTACGCGTACGCGTCGATACCGGACACCAGACGCTTGGCCAGGCGTGGCTTGCGCAACTGCTCCAGCCACCATTGCAGGGCACGGCCTTCATGATCCCCGCGCCAACCCACATACAACACGTTGGGCTCGCGCGGGTCTGCCGTGCGCTTTTCCACCAGTTCGCCGCGCTGCAGCAGCGAGCTGACCCGTTGGCGCGGCAGCCACCCGATACCCAGGCCATCACGCTGGGCAAGCGTCTTGGCACGCATGCTCGGCACGGCCAGGGAGCGTTGCCCGCCAAGCATGCCATAGGCGCGCCCCCCGGTCAGGCGCGACGAATCGGCCACCACCACAGCGCGGTGCCGGGCAATGTCCTCGCGGGTAAGCGGCTCGCGGGCTGCCGCCAGCGGATGCCGAGGGGAGATCGCGAACACCCACTCGATCACGCCCAGTTCGAACCACCCCAGCTTGGGAATGACGGGCGGCTCATTGGTGGCGCCGATGACCAGATCCCCACGGCCGTCCCGCAGCGCCTCCCAGGTGCCGGCCAACACTTCATGCGTAAAGCGCAATCCGACACCCGAGTCCAACGCATCGAAGGCATGCACGACAGGCATCAGTGTTTCGAATTCCAGCAACTCATCGGAGACGATCCAGAGCCGGTCTTCCCAGCCGTTGGCCACCTGTCGCACGCGCTGCGTGATGCGAAAGACGTCTTGCGCGAGCCTGGCGGCTTCTTCGGTGAGCAACTCGCCAGCTCGCGTGAGCTGCAAGCGGTAGCGGCGGCGGTCGAACAGGAGCGCGTCGAAGCGCTGTTCCAGTTGCCGCGCGGCGTGCGACACCGTGGAAGGTGCCTTGCCCAGCCTGGCCGCCGCGCGCGACAGGCTGCCCGATTGCCGGATGGCTTCCAGCAGGGCCAATTCGTCGTCGGACAACATGTACAACCCCCTCGAACATGTTCGTTGGATCCATCGTATGGCAAAGCGGAGGCCAGCGTCCATACTGCCTTTACGCGATGGTTCAAATTCAACGTTTCCGACTGGAGGACATCATGAATCGCTTCGAAGGCAAGACCATTCTGGTCACTGGTGGCAATAGCGGCATCGGCCTGGCGGCTGCCCAGGCATTTGCCCAGGAAGGTGGCCGCGTGGTCATCACCGGCCGTGATGCCGCTGCGCTGGAAACCGCCCGCGCCACGCTCGGCACGGAGGCCGTCGCCATCCGCAACGAAACCGGCACCGTGCAGGCCGCGCGTGACCTGGCCCGCCAGCTGACCGACGCTGGCATCCGCCTGGACGCCGTCTTCATCAATGCCGGCATTGCCAAATTTGCCGCCGTTGCCGATGTGGATGAAGCCCTGTGGGACGCCACCTTCAACGCCAACGTGAAGGGCGCGTACTTCCAGATCCAGGCGCTGCTGCCGCTGCTGAACCCGGGCACTTCGATCGTCCTCAACGGCTCGATCAACGCGCGCATCGGCATGCCGATGTCTTCCGTGTACGCCGCCAGCAAGGCAGCACTGATCTCGCTGGCCAAGACCCTGTCGGGAGAGCTGATCAGCTCGGGCATCCGCGTCAATGTGGTCAGCCCGGGGCCGGTGACGACGCCGCTATATGGAAAGCTGGGCCTGGATGCCGACACCCTGTCGGCCACGGCCGCGCAGATCCAGAGCCAGATCCCGCTGGGCCGCTTCGGCGAGCCGGCGGAGATTGCTTCGACAGTGCTGCATCTGCTGGCGCCAGAGTCGGCCTTCATCGTCGGCACGGAAATCATTGCCGACGGCGGCATGAGCCAGCTGTAAGCCAGTCCTGTAAGCCAGTCCTTCGCCACGAGCCGCAATTCAAATCGGATGCGGCCCCTGGCTGGAGAGCGTCGGGACGTCGCCAGCCCCGTGCATGCGGTCTTCGATAAGGGTCATGGCAGTGGCCGAAGAATCGCCGCCTCGAATATGCTCGGCGATAACGGTGTCCCAAGGCGTCGGGTCATTCAGTGTGTCCGCGATTGCATCCATCAGCGAACGTACACGCCTGGGCATGTTCCGGTTCGGGGGATAGACCAGGAACGCAGCCATCTGGGACCAGCGCCAGCGTGTCAGCAGCGGCACCAGCCTTCCCTCCGCAATGGCCTGGTAGCACAGGAAGGTGGGACTGCATACAACGCCGTCGCCGCTCAACGCGGCTGCAAGCAGCACGTCGCCGTTATCGCACATCAGCCCCGGCTGGATCATTACCTCGTTGCGCTCGCCATGCGGAGTCCAATAGGACCAGACGTGTGGCCTGCGCCGGTTGGTATAGCACAGTGTCCGGTGCCATTTCAGATCCTCTGGCACGAGGATTGTCCCGTGGCGCCCGAGGTACTCCGGGCTGGCGGCAACAATATGCCGGACAGAACATAGGCGCCGTGCCACCATCGCGCCGTCCATCTCGGTGCCGATACGCAAGGCGAAATCGAAGGCCTCGCCGACGATGTCGACCCGATGGTCCCCAAGATGGAGATCGATCGACACTTCCGTGTGCTGGCGTTGAAACTGCTCCAGAGTCGTTCGAACATGCGCCAATGTAAAACTGAGCGGCGCAGCAAGCCGAATCCGCCCACGGAAATTGCATGTCTTTCCCGCCGCGTCGACCTCGAGCTCTTCGAAGTCCGACAGCAGCCGCGCTGCCCTTTCATAGATGCCGGCGGCCGCGTCGGTCAGGCTTACTTTGCGCGTATTCCGATGTAGCAGCGTTACCCCCAGGTCGCCTTCAAGCTCGCTCACGCGTCGGCTGACGGCCGAGCGAGCAATTCCCAACTGATGCGCGGCCCTGGCAAAGGAGCCGCACTCCACCACACGTACAAAGGTTCGCCAATGATCGAATTGCGCCATGCGGAAGGTTCTCAATAAGAAACGCTATCAAAAATGCAAGACGGCGCCGCCGTGGCGCGCCTATCGTCGGTCTCGGTTGGGCAACAGCCTGTTCAGCCCAATGCGTCTTCTCACGCGGCTCGGCGATCGACATCATGCGGCAAGCCATGACACACGGTTGTACGTAGCGTGATACATGGCAACGCTATCGATCCCCGACTCTTATAAGGAGACATCTGTGAACCTCTCATGCTATGCAGAGCACCCGGCTACGCCAGCGATGAGTATGACCAGACGGCTGGCTCTTCTCGCACTGGTTCCGTTGTGCATTGGGTCCCTGAGCGGCTGCACAGGCGACGACGCGCACTCGGCGACGACCTTGGGCAACCAGGCAACGCCATGGGGCTTGCCCTACCCGAACATGCCGGATTTCGTGCCGCCGAACGTCCGTCCGACGGAGTATGCGGCCGTTGCGCCTGCCGAGATGGGGCCGTCGATCGATGCCGCGAAGGGCTATCGCACCGAGAACTTTGGCGGTGGCGTCTTCATGGTCACCGAGGGCACGTACCAGGCAATGCTGGTCGTGTCCAACGTTGGCGTGATTCTGGTTGATGCACCGCCGACAATCGGCCCAAAGCTCCTCGATGCTGTCCACGAGGTGGCTCCCGGCGCAAAGATCGCTGCGCTGGTCTACAGCCACGCGCACATCGATCACATCGGATTCGCCGGCGAGATTCTCAAGACCAACCCGTCGATGATGATCGTCGCACACGAGGAGACCAGAAAGCTGCTCGCGCGCGCTCAGGATCCGGGTCGTCCCGTGCCGACGCAAACCTTCAGTACCCAGGATCAGGACTTCCCGCTGGCCGTGGGAAATCAAACGTTGCAGCTGCAATACCCTGGCCCCAATCACGAACCAGGGAACATCGGCATTTATCACGCCGGGCAGAAGGTACTCATGCTCGTCGACGTGATCTACCCCGGCTGGATGATGTGGCGCCGTTTCGGCGTTTCCCAGGATATTCCTGGCTACTTCGACCTGGTCCGGACTATGAACTCGCGCTGGGATTTCAATACGCTGATCGCAGGCCACGTCGGCCGCGCGGGCACAAAGGCAGACGTCGCCGCGCAACTCGATTTCATGACCGATCTGCACAATGCAGCGTACGAAGGACTCACGACCATCAAGCCCGGCGAGACAGTGAATCCCAAGAACCTGGGCAACAGCTGGGCCTACTTCCGCGACTTCGTCGACCGTGTCACCAATCATTGTGTCAATAAGGTCAGCCCGAAGTGGGCAGGCAAGCTTGCGGCGTATGACGTCTGGATCTATGACCAGTGCCTCGCAATGGAGCAAAGCCTTCGGATTGACGGCCCCAGCCTGAAATAGCTTCAGCGGGAGACGTAAGCCGGACGCGAGGTCCGGCGAACCTGGTTCCTGGCGCGCCTTGTCAGAAGCATCAATGTCAGGCAGTGGGGAGTCCACCATGCGAACTCCCCCGCCGTCATCTTTCAAATATCAACTTCGCTCGCCGAGCGAAATGGAGCCGCGCTTCATTGCTCCGCGCCGTGCCAGCCAGGCATATTGGAAAATACTTCGGCGTAGGAATGCGAAAAGCCCTCGATGACGTTGCCGAAGCAGTCTTCACAGTAGACCAACTGGTAGGGCCGTCCCGGCAGGAAGGTCCAGACCTTGGTACGCTGCTTGCCACCGTTGGCAACGATCCGCGCGGCCAGGCCTTCGAGGTCCGGGTCGGTAAAGCAAAGATGGAACACGCCCGGTCGCCAGTACGTGAAAGTCTCGTCACGCGCCTCAACTGCAGGAACGATGAACTGGAACAGTTCCAGCCCCACGCCGTTGGCGGTCACCAGATGGGCCTGGTATGCCTTTTCGAATCGCTGCCCGAAGATCTCGCCCACTTCCGGCACCTCCGGTCTGCGTTCAATCGTGCGCCGGTAGATCAATTGGAACCCGAACACAGCGCCATACCAGGCGATGGCCCGGTCAATATCGGGCACGGTCAGCCCGATATGGTTAAACGCGCGCGGCACAAGCGCCTCATTCGTATGGATGGTCATTGGAAGTTCTCCAGAGTATTGACGCAGTGCCTAGCGGAGGACCACAGTCTCGCCGCTGTTTTCGCTCGACTGCACGATGGCCTCGAACAATCGAATGTTCTCCACCAACTCCGCTGCGATGAACGGATACTTGACCCGTCCCGCCACGGCATCCGCCCAGGTCTCGAAATTCGCCAGTACCGCATCGATGGCGTCAAAGGTGCGTGTCGTGCGCGGGACGCCGGTACCCCGGCAATATGTCAGGTAGGTGGGAAGGCCCTGGTCGACATTTCCTTCCGATACGATTTCAACCCAGCCCTTGTCGCCGAACACTGCGATGCGACCATGGAAAGGGGTAACGGACAGGAAACTGATGGTGGCCTGGACACCGGAGTCAAAGGCGATTGTGGCGGTGGTGAAGTCACGCACGGGTTCGGCGAGGACGAGCGATTCAGTGCGTGCGCGCACGCTGCTGGCAGCGCCGGCCAGCGCGACAAAGATGTCGGTGACATGAATCCCTACCGCGGTCATCATGCCTGCCGGCGCGTGCTTGCGGTCCAGGCGCCAGTTGGAGGGGTCGAGCTTGCGGAACAGGTCGTGGCTGACGTTGGCCTCCATATGCAACAGCTGGCCCAGCTCGCCGGCGCGCACCATGCGCATGACTTCGGCAATGGCGGGCTCGAAGCGCCGCTCGTGCCCGACACCGAGTACCTTGCCCTGGCGCGCGCTCGCATCGACGATGCGCTGCGCACCCGCCGCGGTCATGGCCAGCGGCTTCTCGCAAAAGACATGCTTGCCGGCTTCCAGCGCCGACAGTGCCTGCTGTTCATGCAGCCTGTGCGGCGTTGCCAGGATCACGCCTTCAATATCGCCTCGCCCAAGCACCTCCGCCAGGTCGACAGCGAGCTCCATGCCATGCTGTTGCGCGAACTGCCGGGCCTCGTCCGTTGGCATCGGATCAACGGCAGCGACCACGCTGAATTTTTCGCTTTTGCTCAAGGAGCTGACGATCTGCTTGCCCCACCATCCTAACCCCGCAACGGCGACTCTCAAGGTCTGTCTCCCTCAAATGATTCTGTTTGTCGATCGATGCCACGCTCAGGCGAATGGAGGCGGTGGCTGGCGTGCTGCCCTGCCCCGTCGTAGTCCACCTGGTACCTGGCAATCCTCAGATCGCCAAGCTCCGACTTGACACGAAGGTGCTCCGGGTGGTTTGCGTAGGCCTGCAGCGCGCCGTACGAATCGAATTCGGAATAGAGCACCACGTCGCAGGCATAGTCGACTCGACTCTGGTCGACGCCAATCTCCAGATGGCGCAGCCCGGGAATTCTGCCGCGCAGGCCTTCGAACGCGCCCTTGAGCCGTGCGATGGCATCGCGCTTCTCGCCTTCGCTTTCGCCGCGCAGGTTCCACATCACGATATGTTTGACGACGGGCAAAATTGCCTCCTTTGCTGATGCCTTTTCTCTTTTCCTGAGTGGACTGGAACGGGTTCAGGATGCCGGGAACCCGGTCCGCTGCGGCCACATGTTCTCGAAGGCGTTGACCGAGCTGGTGGCATAGACGCCGGCGACCGTGAACGGCTCCTCGGCCAGCCAGCGGCGTGCCGCTTCGACGGAGGGGAAGTCGATCACCAACAGGCTGCCGACCATCGTCTCGCCATCCTCGGCCAACAATGGTCCGGCGAACGCTATCTGGTCCGCCACAGCGCGCAGGTAGGTCTTGTGGTCCGGTCGCACACGCAGGCGCAACGCACTCACGCCCGGTTTATCGATCATGTGGAATACGTAGAGCATGGTTTGCTTCCTGTTCAGGCGGCCCGGGACGGGCTGGCGGGGTTGAGCACGAAGTCGAAATCGAGCGTGTAGAACGGCTTGTCGGCCTGGCTGCCGTCGGGGGTCGTGCCGGCCTCATGGCGGATCCAGTCCGCCACCAGCGACGAACGTACGCCGAACACCGTGTCGGAATCGAGATAGGTGTCGCCGTCGCGGAATACATGCGTCACCAGCATCTCGTATCCGGGCGCCGAGATCATGAAATGCAGGTGGGCCGGACGCCAGGGATGCCGCCCCATGGCGTCGAGCATGCGTCCGACCGGGCCGTCGTGCGGGATCGGATAGCACTCGGCCACGATCGTCTTGAAGCGGTAATACCCGGACGCGTCGGCATGCAGCGTGCCCCGCCCTTGGGCTTCGGTGCGCTCAGCGTTCTGCACGTCGTAGAACCCTTCGGCGTCGGCCTGCCAGACTTCCATCCTTGCGCCAGGCACTGCCTCGCCCGTGATGCTCCGGACCTGGCCCCTGACATAGCAGGGCTCGCCTGCCATGCCGTTGCCCACGTCGGCGCCGAGCTCGTAATCGGGCGCGTCATCGACGTAGAACGGCCCGAACACCGTGGCCTCGGTGCAGCCGCGGGGCTTGCGGTGGTTCTGTGCCGTCACTAGCGTCGACAGGCCGAGCGTGTCGGACAGCAGGATGAATTCCTGCCGGGTCGGACTGCAGGTCTGGCCCACATCCGTCAGGAACTGGATACCGGCGGCCCACTCCTCCTCAGTCAGGTGCACTTCCCTGGCAAATGCGTGCAGGTGCTGGATAAGGCTGGTCATGACCTCCTTGAACCGGCGGTCCTTCATGTCGACGTTGCGTGCCAGAACCGCCTGGGTAATGGTCTCTTCATCGAGATTGCGCATGTTTGTCACTCCTTGATGGGTTGCCGGACACTACGCCTTGGCACCGTCTTCCCAGCGCGGGCAGGCGCGTTTTTCTACAGGGACGTCCAGCGGCTGGTAATTGGTCTTGTCGATCACGACGGCCGGCAGCACGATGTCCTGCTTCACCGGCAGCCCGCGCAACTTGCGGATCGCCGCCATGGCGCCCAGGCAGCCCTGGGCAAAGCCGTTGTAGTCGCCAGTGGCGAGCATCGTGCCAGCCTTGATCGCGTCCACCGCTTCCTTGGTACCGTTGATGCCGGAGACCAGGGCCTTGCGGTTGGCCCCCTGCAAGGCTTCGATGGCCCCGATCGCCATGGCGTCGTTGGCTGCGAATACGGCATCGATCTGCGGGTAGGACTGCATCAGGTTTTCCATCACCTGCAAGGCCTGCAGGCGCTGGTAGTTGGCGGGCTGCGCGGCCAGCAGCTTCACCTTGGGGAATGCCTTGAGCGCGTCGTTCACGCCGCGCACGCGGTCGACATTGGTCAGCGAGCCCTTGATGCCCTCCAGCAGCACCACATTGCCCTTGCCGCCCATGGCGTTGAACAGATGCGTGGCGGTCTTCAGGCCGAGTTCGTAGTCGCTGGCGCCGACGAAGGAAACGAACGTGCCGACGTCGCTGCGGTCGGTCACGTTGACCACCGGGATATTGGCCGCGTTGAGCTTCTTGACACCCGGCCCCATGGCCTTGTAGTCCACCGGAATGAATACCACCGCATCCGGCTTCCTGACGATGACATCCTCGATCTGGCTCATCTGCTCCGGAATGCTGTCCGGCTTGGTGGGGATGTAGTGCGTGACCTTTGCGTTCATGCTCTTTGCCGCCGCATCCGCGCCCTGTCGCACGACCTGGAAGTACGGGTTGGTCTGGTTCTTGGTGAAGACGGCGATCCGTTCGCCATCGGCATGAGCGACTGGCATGGCCGCCAGTCCGAAAGCCACCATTGCGGCGAACTGCCTGAGGTTACGCGCTTGCATGTCTGGTCTCCTTGATTTTGAGTAGTGCGGGCATGGGTGTCAGCCGGCTGTGATGCCGATTCGCCTAGCGGGTGCCGAGGCGGCGACGTGACACGGCGTCCAGAAAGACCGCGAGTACCACGATGACACCGGTCACCAGCGGCTGCCAGTTGGCGCTGACGGTAAGCAGGTTCATGCCGTTGAGCACCAGCGTCAGGATGATGGCGCCCACCAGCGTGCCGGACACCCGCCCCACACCGCCGAAGAGCGAGGTGCCGCCGATCAGTACCGCGGCAATGGCCGGCAGCGTCAGCGTCTCGCCGATATCCCCCTCGGCGGAATTGAGGCGCGCCAGGAACACCAGGCTGGCCAGGCCCGCCATGGCGCCGCTCACCACGTAGACCAGCACCAGCCGCCGCGTGACCGGCACGCCCGACAGCCTGGCGGCTACGGGATTGGCGCCAATGGCATAGATCTCCTGGCCGTAAATGGTCTTTTGCGAGATCGCCGTACCGGCCACCAGGAACGCCAGCATCAGGAATACCGGGACCGGCACACCCCACAGGTAGCCACTGCCGATCGCGCGGAACTCCGGGGCGAAGCCGTGGATGGTCTCGCCGGCCATGAACCAGTAGGTCAGCCCGTGCAACACCCACAGCATCCCGTAGGTGGCAATGAAGGGCGGGATGCGCAACGCGGCTACCAGCAAGCCATTGCCCAGCCCGATCAGCACGCCGCTGCCCAGGCCAACGCCCACGCCGAGCATCGTCGAACCGGTGGCCTTCATCACGGTCGCTGCCAGGCAGGCGGACATCGCCACATTGGCCCCGACCGACAGGTCCAGGCCGCCGGTCAGGATCACTAATGTCAATCCGGAGGCCAGCAGGAACAACAGGCTGGCCTGGCGCAACACATTGAGCAGGTTGCCCAGTGTCAGGAAGGCGTCGGAGGCCACCGCCAGCGCCGCGCACAGCAAGCCGAGCGCAAACAGGCGGTATGCAAAGGAACGCGCGTCCGCCGACAGCGGCGCCCATGAGATGGCGGTATTCATGCTTTCCCCTTGATGGATTCGATCAGCAGCACGACAAGTACCAGCAGGCCAATGGCCGCTACCTGGACCGACGATTGCACGCCCAGCAAGTTCAGGCCGTTGCGCAACACGCCGACCGCCAGCACGCCCAGCACCGTGCCCGGCAGCCAGCCGTTGCCGCGATCGAACGTGGTACCGCCGACCGCCACGGCGGCGATGGCGTCGAATTCCAGCCCGAGCGCCGCCGTGGGATGACCGGCATTCATGCGCGCCGTCAGCAGCAGCGCGGCCACACCCGCCATGACGCCGCCGAGCGCATACACGGCAACCAGCCAGCGACTGGTGCGCACGCCGGCGAACTTGAGGGCTTCGCGGTTGCCGCCCAGGGCGAACACATAGGTGCCGAAGCGGGTGCGGTAGAGCAGCCAGTGGAACAGGCCGTAGAAGGCCATGGCACCCCAGAGCGGCACCGGGACGCCGAGCAGTTCCCCCGAGTAGAGCAGCGGTATCGTGTCTCCGACGCCCACCACGCTCTGCCCATCAGTGAGAACGAGTGACAGTCCCTGCGCCACGCCGAGCGTGCCGAGGGTAGCGACGAAGGGCGGAATCCCCAGGGCGGCCACCAGCACCCCATTCAGCACACCGAACAGCAGCCCGGCGCCAAGAGCCGCCGCCAACGCCAGCGGCAGCGAGCCGGTGGATACCATCACCATGGCCAGCACCACGCCGCACAGCGTGAGGACGGCGCCCATCGACAGGTCCAGCCCCTCTGTCATGATGATCAGCGTCATCGGCAAGGCGATCAGCAGCAGGACGGAAGACTGCGTGCCCACATTGAGCAGGTTGGCCACGCTCAGGAAGCCGTCACCACCAACGGCAAATGCCAGTGTCAGCAACAGCAGCACCCAGACCGAGCCGGGGAGCGTCCCCAGCGCCGGCGCAAAGGGCAGCGCACCCGTGCGCGGGACGGCTTGGGTGTGAGGCATTTCAGTCATGTCAGGCATCGTTCATCCCCAGTTGCAGAATGCTTTCCTCGGTCATTTCCGTATGCACCAGGTGGCCCGCGACACGGCCCTCGCGCATGACGTAGGTGCGGTCGCAGACGTTGATGATTTCCGGAAGCTCGGAACTGATCAGCAGGACCGCGGCACCCTCCTTCACCAGACCGTCGATCAGCGCAAAGATCTCTGCCTTGGCGCCCACGTCGATGCCGCGGGTCGGCTCGTCGAAGATGAACAGCCTGGAACCCGCAACCAGCCATTTGCCGATCACGATCTTCTGCTGGTTGCCGCCTGAGAGAAATTGGGCGAGCTGGCCGCCGTCGGGCGTGGCGATGCGCAGGCGGGCGATCTCGCGCGCAGCCAGTGCATCCGCCTTGCCGGCGCGAAACCAGTACGCTGGAAAGGCACGCCGCAGCCCGGCCAGCAGCAGGTTGTCGCGCACGCTGCGGATCAGTGCCAACCCCTCGGTCTTGCGGCTTTCCGGAATCAGCGCCGCGCCAAGCGCGCGCGCCTGGTCCGGGCCGCCTTTCATCGGCTTGCCGAAAATGCGGATCTCGCCCTGGCGAACCGGGTCGGCACCGAATACGGCCCTGGCCACTTCGCTGCGGCCCGACCCCACCAGCCCCGCCAGGCCTACGATCTCCCCTGCTCGCACTTGCAGGCTGATGTCCTCGATGCCGTTGTCAGCGCCAACACCGCACATCTCCAGCGCCAGCTCGCCCGCGGGATTGCCGCGCTCGCGGCTGTAGCTCATATCGACCTTGCGGCCCACCATGCGGGCCACCAGTTCATCGGGTGTGGCTTCGCCCGGCAGGTAGCTGCCAACCTTGCGGCCATCACGCATCACGGTGATGCGGTCGCCCAGCGCAAATACCTCGGCCATGCGGTGCGAGATATAGATCATCGACACGCCCTCGGCCTTGAGCTTGCCGATCACTGCGAACAGCTTCTCGGTCTCGCGATCCGACAGCGCCGCGGTCGGCTCGTCGAGCACCAGGATGCGGGCATCCTGCGATAGCGCCTTGGCGATCTCCACCATCTGCTGTTGTGCCACACCCAGGCGATGCACGGGCGTGTGGGTGCTCAGGTCCATGCCCAGGATATCCAGCAGGCGCCGTGCCTCGGCATGCATGCGGGCGTGGTCGACCGAGCCCGGCACGCGGCCCCGCGGCTCGCGCCCAAGGAAGATGTTCTGCGCGATGTCCAGGTAGGGCACCAGCGAGAACTCCTGGAAGATGACGGCGATGCCCAGGCCCATGGTATCGGCCGGGCCGGTCACGCTGACGCGCCGGCCGTTATGGTAGAACTCGCCGGCGTCGGCCAGATAGACTCCGCACAGGACTTTCATCAGCGATGACTTGCCCGCGCCGTTCTCGCCAAGGAGCATGTGCACCTCCCCGGGATAGATCGCGAATGACACATCGTCGAGCGCCTTGACGCCCGGAAAGTCTTTGCATATGCCGCGCATCTCGAACAGCGGCGTCACTTCGGTGATCGCGTTCATGATCTCCTCTCAGGCGTGTGCAGGCTTGTGGAGCAGGCGCTCGCCGGAAGCGCGCAGCGCTTTGAGCCCGGCAGGAAGCCCGTCGACCAGCAGGCGGCCGTGGCGCTTGCGCGCCTCGCCTGCAACAAATACGCTGTCGATATTGGCCAGGCTTGCCTGCATCACCACTGCGCTGACCGGGTCGTGCAGCGGCATCATGTTCAGCCGGCGCGCATCGATCAGCACCAGGTCGGCCTGCTTGCCCGGAGCGAGGGAACCGATGCGCTCGGACATACCGAGCATCCGTGCGCCGGCCATCGTGATCCATTCCAGCGCGTCGCGGCAGCTCACGTCATGGGACATGGCGATCTCGCCTTGCTGCGCGCGGAAGGCAGCATGGTCGAGCGCGCGCTGCACGCCCAGCGCGATGCGCGCGGCCACGAACATTTCTCCGGACAGGCCGGATTCCAGATCGACACCCAGGGACGGTGTCGCTCCCAGTTTGCGTAACCGGCCCGTGATGGGAAAGCCATGACCCTGCGTCAGCTCGTTCTCCGGCGTCAGGGAGAAACTCATGCCCGCGGCAATAAAGCGCGCCAGTTGCGCATCGCTCAGATTGTTGCCGTGCACGATGTTGATATGCGGCCCGAGCAGGCCCGCGGCTTCGAGCCGCTCCCAGCCATCGGGCGTGCGCGCAGCGCCGCCGCCCTGGTGCATGCTGGCCAGCAGGCCGAACTCGCGCGCCAGCGCAAAGTCGTGCAGCGCCACCTCCATCGTCGAATAGTGCGGGCCGAGAATGGCCAGGCCCAGACTGATCAGGCTCGAGCCTTGCAGCCGCCGTGCGAGACGCCCGACTTCACCGCGCGGATGCGGAGTCTCCCAGAACGGCGCAATGCCCGGCCGGGGATCCGGCTTGGGCGAGCCGTGCAGGAATGCCGCGCGGATGCCAGCTTGCTCCAGCGCGTCCAGCGCGGCGTCGCTATGGGCCGGGGTGGGATTGTTGTGGCACCAGTCCACCAGGGTGGTCGTACCGCAGTCAAGTTGATTCCACGCGCCGACCAGGGTCGCAATGTGGATGTCTTCGGGCCGGAAGCGCGTCGCCAGGCCAGCATGCATCTGGCGGAAGTATTCGGTCAACGTCCAGCCTGCAGCAACCCCGCGCAGCGCGGTCTGCCACGTGTGCATGTGGGCGTTGATGAAGCCCGGCGTCACGATAAAGCCGCGCGCATCAATCTGCTCGGCATCGGGGGCTTCGATATGCGGCGCGATGGCGGCGATACGCTCGCCTTCCATCAGCAGGTCGCCGACGAACTCGCCATAAGCGGGTTCCATCGTGACGAGCGTCGCCCCGCGAATCAGGGTACGCGTCATGCCGATTGTCTCCTTTTGTCTGGCGGCTGACCCGTCAGAGCCGCCACCTTCGCTTCTTCAGCGTTTTCGTTCCGGTGCTGGCCGACGCTTCTGCAAACGTTTGTTTGTCCGGCACGGAATGAGTCTATACTCGCCAGAAGCGCAAAAAAACGACGTACTTGAAAATCTTCCTTCCGCTACGCGGAAAACCCCGTCAGGGTGGAAAAGCGCCGGAGACAAGCCATGGATCGCTGGACAGAAATCGAGCTCTTTGTACAGACAGCCGAACTCGGCAGCATCACCAAGGCCGCAGAAAGTCTGGATATTTCTAATGCGGCCGCAAGCCGCCACCTGAGTTCGCTCGAGCAACGGCTGGCCGCCCGGCTGATCGAGCGCAACACCCGCCGGCTCTTCCTGACCCAGGTCGGAGAGGAGTTCTTCAAGCGTTGCAAGGGCGTGCTGGCGGAGATGAAGGAAGCGGAGGCGGACGTCAGCGCCACTTTGCTCGAACCGAGTGGCATGCTGACCATCACCGCTTCGCTCTCGTTCTCGATGAAGCATCTGGCGCCACTGATGCCCGAGTTCACCGCGCTCTACCCGAAGGTGAGCATCAATATCCTGGCCGCCAACCGCTACTACGACATCATGGACAGCGGCATCGACCTGGCCATCCGGACGCGCGAGTTCGAGCCCGACTCCAACCTGACCGTGCGCCGCCTGGCAGAGACCCGGCGCGTGCTGGCCGCCTCGCCGCGCTACCTGGACCGCAGGGGAACCCCGCGCAGCGTGGAAGATCTCGTCAATCACGAGATGATGATTTACTCCTACGCCAACCGGCCCAACGAACTGGCGTTCACGCGGGGCGAAGAAAAGCGCGTCGTGACAGTCCACAGCACAATGGAGTCGAACGACGGCCAGGTGCTGCGCGCGGCCGCGCTGGAGGGCATGGGCATCCTGGTGCAGCCCAAGTACATCCTTTACGACGACATCGTAGCGGGCCGGCTGATCCCAATTCTCGATGACTGGGACCTGCCCCGGCTGACCGTCAACATCGCCTTCCAGACCAGGCGCCACCTGCCAGCGCGGGTGCGGCTGTTCATCGAGTTCCTGGTCAGCCATTTCCAGCGCATGGACTACGAGCGCAAGTGGACCTCGTAGGCAGGCGCGGCGGCCCGGGTGGCGCCCGGGCACATCATGAAAATGCCGGGCTCGTCCTAGCCCGGACGCATGCCGGCGGCCAGCTCCGCCGACTTGATCACCGCCGCATAATCGTCGCCGGCCATGCCCTGCGCCGCGGCACCCTGCAACATCTGCCCAAGCAACGCGGTCAGGCCCATCGGCACGTGCAGTTGCGCACCTGCGTCCAGGATCAGCCCGACATCCTTTAGCATCTGCTCTACCGTGAACGTCGGCGTGTAGTCGTGCACGGCCAGCTGCGCGGACTTTGCCTTCACGATCGGCGAAGCCACAGCGCTGGCGGTAATCACCTCCCACATGGCCGCCCAGTCGAGGCCGCCCTTCTTCCCCAGCGTCAGGGCTTCGGCCAGCATGCCGCTGGTCAGGCCGATCAGCAGGTTGACGACCAGCTTCATCAGGCGCGCCTCTTCCGCCTCGCCGAGATAGAACTGCGCCGGCCCCAGCGCCGCCAGCAGCGGCTTGATCCGTTCGTAGGCGGCCCTCGGCCCCGAAGCCAAGGCGGTCAGCTTGGCAGCCTCAGCCATATGGCTGTTGCCCGATACGGTCACGCGCAGGTAGCCGATATCGCGCTCGGCGAGCGCTGGGGCTGCGGCGGCCGATGTGCCCGGAGAGATCGTGCTGGTGTCGACATAGATCGTGCCATGCGTGGCCGCCGCAGCGACCTGGCCCGACACCGCCAGGAACGCGGCATCGTTGGGCATGGAGCTGAACACTACCTCCGCCTGGGCCACCGCTTCGGCCAACGACGCAGCAACGGCCAGGCCAGCCTGCCTGGCGGCCGCCACCTGGGCCGGGGCGACGTCGTAGACCAGGACATCATTTCCGGCCGCGGCCAGATGACGTGCCATCGGCAAGCCAATCTTGCCGGTTCCGATAAAGCCAATCTTCATGCTCTGACTCCAGTCTCACGTTGTTATTGCGTTCATGTCTTCAGGCCGGCCGTGCGCCGTCGTAGGCGGCCTGCAACAGGGCTCTGATGGCCTCGCGCTCGATCGCGCGGGGGTTCCAGTAGGGGTTGGCCAGCGCGATGTCGGCGGCGCGATCGAGGTCCTCTTCGCGCATGCCGATATCGCGCAAGGCAACCGGTGCACCATGGCGCTGTGCCAGGTCAAACAATGCCGCGGCTGCCGATGCATCGGTGGCGCCGGTGGCTCGCTGGATCCGCGCCATGGCTTCCGGCGCCGCTGCCGCGTTGTACGCCATGGCATGGGGCAAGACGATGGTGTGGGTCTCGGCATGCGGCAGGTTGAAGCTGCCGCCCAGCGTGTGGCATAGCTTGTGATGAAGCGCCATGCCGACGCTGGCGAGTACCGTGCCGCATAGCCATGCGCCGTACAGGCACTGCGCGCGCGCATCCAGGTCGGCCGGCTCGCGGAAGACAGCTGGTATGCCGCTGGCCAGTGCCCGGATGCCCTCCTCTGCCATCAGCGACATCACCGGGTTGGCATCGCGCGCGTAGAGGCCTTCGGCCGCATGGGCAATCGCGTTCAGGCCGCTGGTCACGGTCAGCCCGGGAGGCAATCCGACCGTCAGCGCCGGGTCGTAAATAACAGTGCGCGGCAGCACGCGCAGGTCTCGCCCGGTCTTCTTCAGGCCGGCCTCCGTGATGCCGTAGATCGGCGTCATTTCCGAGCCGGCGTAGCTGGTCGGAATGGCAAGGACCGGCATGCCGGTCTCCAGTGCAATGGCCTTGCCCAGGCCGGTGGTCGAACCGCCGCCGATGGCCACTGCGCAGTCCGCGCCGGCCGCACGAGCTTGCGCCACGGCCTCGCGCGCGCTCTCGATCGGCACATGCATGACCGCGCCGGCGAAGATGCCTGCTGACAGCGTGCCCAGCAGATCCGAAATGCGCTGCGCTTCGGCCACCTGGTTAGGCGTGCTGAGCACCAGGGCACGCCTGCCACCGAGCCGCTTGACCTCTTCGGCCACCTGGTCAGACGTGCCAGTGCCGAACAAGACGCGAGCTGCATGTGACTCATAAACGAATGAATGCGGCGCTTCCATGACCTCTTTCCTGTTGCGGATATCGATAGGAAAGTTATCCTTCCGCACGCCGCAAGGAAACAGTCCATGCGAAAAACACTCTTCACATGGGCGGAAGAATGACGGATGCCAGTGCTTAGGAACCACATACCGGTAAGGACTGCCGTGATACCGGGACGAGCTGGCCGCATTGGACGCGGACCCTGACGCATATTCAAAATTATTCAATTTCTCCTTGAGATTCTGATCGCAATCCTTGGCCATCCCCCACCTAGACTGCCTTCACATCGGTGCCGCACCACGCCGAGATCGATCAAACTTTTTTGCAAGCCACCAAGGAAATCCATCATGACTTCGTCCTCCAACCGCGTCGCCATCGTCTACCACAGCGGCTACGGTCATACTGCCAGGCAAGCCCAGGCCGTCGCACGCGGCGCCGGCAGCGTAGCCGGCACTGAAAGCCTCCTGATCCCTGTGGAAGACATCGATCAGCACTGGGACACACTGGAACAGGTGGACGCCATCATCTTTGGCGCGCCGACTTACATGGGCAGTGCCTCGGCGCAGTTCAAGGGTTTCATGGACGCCACCTCGCGCAATGTCTTTGCCAAGGGCGGCAAGTGGGCCAACAAGGTCGCCGCGGGCTTCACCAACGCCGCGTCGCGCTCGGGCGACAAGCTGGCCACGCTGCAGCAGATCGCCATCTTCGCGGCGCAGCACGGCATGCACTGGGTCAACCTGGGCCTGCCCCCCGGCCACAACAACTCCAAGTCGACGGAAGACTCGCTGAACCGCCACGGCTTCTTCCTCGGTGCAGCCGCGCAGTCCGACGCCGATGTCAGCGCCGAGGTGGCACCGCCGCCAGCCGACCTGCGCACCGCCGAACATCTGGGGGCTCGTGTGGCAGAGGTGGCTCAGCAACTAGTCGCAGGCCGGCGCGCGCTGGCACAGTTGAAAGAAGCCGCCTGAAGCCGCGTTCAGGCGTCGCCGAACAGCAAGCCGGCTGTATGGATTGGCACCCGCACCACCAGCGGGATGCCACACGCTACATGCAGGCGTCTTCAGGGCTGACGCGACAATCCGAGCCATGCCCAGAATGTCGTAGCGGAGACCGCATTGCGTAATGAAACTGATGGACATGGCCGCAATCCGTTCCGCGTGAGCCCATAACGCTGGCTCGGCACAGTAGAGCTTCTGGCCTGCCCAGTAAGCCGCAGCGGTCACGAGTGCCCTGCTGCCACCACATGCCTTTTATCGTGTTGCGCAGTCAGCACCATCACGATCTCTGAGACGATTCGCTCCAGTGGCGTCCCTGGACCATAGATGCCACGGACGCCTGCCAGCTGCAAGGTGCGCCTGTGCGGCGCCGGAATAATCCCGCCAACAAATACCGGCACAGTATCCCCGCGCTGGCGAAGGGCCTTGAACAACATGGCAACCTGGGCAAGATGTGCACCGCCGAGCGTCGAGATGCCGATGGCATCGAAGTCGCCATCGCACGCTTGCGCCGCAATGGCCTCGGCCGACTGGAACAATGGCGTAAGCCCGACCAGGAACCCGGCATCGCTCAGGGCGGCGGCGACAGCCTTCGCGCCGCGATCGTGCCCGTCCTGCCCGAGCTTTGCCACCAGGATTCGCGGCGGGCGTCCAAGTGCCGCGCTCAGCCGCCTCACATGGTCGCAAGCCGCCGCCCAGTTCGGACTCCCGGCGCGGGTAGCGCCGTAGTGCGCCTTGTCGTAGTCCGGTTGCGCTGCATAGCGCGGCCAGACGTCAAGCAAGGCGCGCGTGCATTCGCCGACCGTCGCCCGGCAGCGCATGGCGTCAATGGCGCAGTCCAGCAAGTTCCTGCCGCCCCGTCGCGCAGCTTCCGTCAGTGCCCCCAGCGCCTGCTGGACTGTGTGCTCGTCCCGCCTTGCCCGCAATGCCGCGAGTCGAGTCGCCTGCTCGGCGCGAACGCGGCCTCCATCGATTTCCAGGCACGCTGGCAGTGTTTCTTCGTCGGCCTGGTAGCGATTGACGCCCACCACGACCTCCTCTCCCGCATCGATCCGCGCCTGTGTCCGCAGGGCATTGCGGTGGATGCGCTGCTGCACCCAGCCTGATTCCAGCGCCTTGAGCACGCCCCCATGAGCATCGATCTCGGCAAGGATCGACCGGACGGTATCGGCCATGCGACCCGTCAATGACTCGATCAGGTAGGAACCTGCCCACGGATCCGCCACGTCGCAAAGGCTGAACTCGTGCTGCAGGATCAACTGCGTGTCACGCGCGATACGCGAGGCTTCGACGCTGGGCAGCGCCAGGGCTTCATCAAAGCCGTTTGTGTGCAGCGACTGCGTGCCGCCAAAGATTGCGGCCATGCCCTCGATCGTGGTGCGGGCAATATTGTTGTGCGGTGCCTGCGCCGCCAACGTCCAGCCCGATGTCTGGCAGTGCATGCGCATCGCCGCGGCCTGGGCAGTGGTGCCGCCTCGTGCACGGACGATGTCGTGCCACAGGAGCCGGGCGGCGCGCAGCTTGGCAATCTCCTTGTAGAACTGTTTGCCGACGCCGAAGAAGAAGCTCAGCCCACCACAGAAGGCATCGACATCGAGACCTCGAGCACGCAGCGCATCGACATAGGTCCGCGCGTTCGCCAGCGTCAGGGCCAGTTCCAGCGCCGGATCCGCTCCGGCTTCCTGGAAGTGGTAGCCGGAAATCGACATGCCGTGGAATTTCGGCGCGTGCCTGGCGAGCCATTCGACCACATCCGCCGCAATGCGTAGCGACGGCTCCGGAGCATGGATCCAGGTGTTCCGGACCATGAACTCCTTCAGGATGTCGTTCTGGATGGTGCCACGCAGCCGGGCGTACGGAATGCCAGCTTCCTCAGCCACGACCAGGAAGGCCGCCAGGATTGGCAGAACCGCCCCGCTCATGGTCATCGACACAGAGACCCGATCCAGCGGTATGCCGTCAAACAGGCGCCGCATGTCGTCGACCGAGTCGATCGCCACCCCAGCCATGCCGACGTCGGCCGCCACCTCCGGATCGTCCGAATCGTAGCCACGGTGGGTTGGCAGGTCGAACGCGACCGACAGGCCCTGCGCCCCTTGCCTCAGGGCCTCACGATACGCCAGGTTCGACGTCGCGGCGTCACCATAGCCGGCGTACTGCCGGATGGTCCACGGGCGCTGCCGGTACATGGTCGGGTAAGGCCCGCGTACGAATGGCGCCTCGCCAGGCATGCCGCCGAGGTGGCTCAGACCGACAACGTCCTCCTGGCCGTAGACAGGTTTCAGGTCGACGCCGAAGCGCGGCTCATTGCACTCTTGGCTCATCGCTGCCTCCAGCGCTTGCGGGTCACGATATCCGCGATCTTCTCGCCATCCGCAGCGCGCCGGACCTCGCACCAGTGTGCCAGTCCCGACTCGTCTTCGCGCAGGGCCGCGAAAGTCAGCTCCAGTGCCTCGCCGACATTGACGTTGCCATGGAAGAACAGGTCCCGCGCGGCCACGGTTGGCGGCTCCGCATGGCTGCGCCATTGCCACTCCGCGCGGTCCACCATCGCCTGGAAGCTGGCGAAGTACATCAGGTCGGCGCCGTTGAAGTCGTTGTAGGGACATGGCAGGAAGTCGACGACATGGTTGATGCCATCCTGCTGCTGGCGCAAGCCGAGATGCGTACCCCAATCCCCACTGCGAAAGCGACGTGCCAACTGCGACAGCTCCGTCGCCTCGGTCGTGGATGCCGCGTTATTCCAGCCGGTTGCCACGGACGGCATCGCGCGAACCACGGAGCGATTGTCCCGCTCGCGCGTGCGCCGGATAAAGGTCGACAGCATGGTGACAGTGGCGCAGCGCATCCCGTCGAGCGATGCCACGGCATGCTGGCTGAGGCGCTTCACGCCGCCTGCCGGCAAGCCGGCCGAGTCCAGCGTGAAGGTGCCATGCTCGCCGATCCTCTCCAGCACGGCATCGCGTACGCGTACGGCGGTGAAGGCGGCATAGACAGGATTGCCCTCGCCGTCACGGAAGTCCGGCACTGCCAGGCCGCAGCCCGCAGCCAACTGGCGCCAGTGCAGGTCGCCGCAGGTCTTCAGCAACCAGTTTTCCGACAGGCCGGTGTACGCCAGTTGCGGCATACCAGCGATATGGTGCGAGCGGACGGCCTCCATTTCACGCTGCCAGTGCGGCGTCGGGCCCGTATGCGGCGATCAGCCCGGCCAGGTACTCGGCATCGCGCGCGACACCCGAGAAGCGCCCCGACCCCCAAGTGTGCAGCCACGGCAGGCCAAGGAAATACAGGCCGGCATGCGCAGTCACGCCACGCTCGTGGCCCGGATAGCCACGGCCGTTGAAGACCGGGACCTCCAGCCAACTGAAGTCGGGCCGGAACCCGATGCTCCAGATGATGGTGCTGATCCCCGCCGCACGGGGATCGAGTGCTGTTCGCTCCGTTTCCGGCGCCCATACCGGCGCATAGATACTGGCCGGCGGCGCATCGATGCCGCGCTCGGCAATAAACTTGTCGATGCTTGCGTTGATGCGGTTGTAGGTCGCATCGGCATCGTCAAGGCTCTGGCGCAGGTCCGGGGCAAAATGCAGTTGCCCGTCGCGGTAGTCTTCCAGCACACCGTACAACTGCATGCCCTCGGTGGCAAACTTGCGCAGGTCGATATCGCGGCCGCCATCGCGGCCAGTCACATAGTGGTTGGTGTTGTCGCGCACGCCCTCGCGCAGCGGATGCTCGGTGACAGGCAGGTCGTAGTACTTCATGTCGGCGAGCCAGTCGACCACATCGCGGCCGCGATAGAAGCGCGCGCAGCGGGGCGCTTCCCCGACCGCCAGAACGACCTCGCGGCCGGCCAGATGCAGGTCTTCGGCAATCTGGGCGCCCGACTGCCCGGACCCCACTACCAGCACAGCGCCATCCGGCAGGTCTTGCGGGTTCCGGTAATCGGCCGACTGGATCTGGCGGATCGAAGCCGGCAGGCGCTCGGCCATGCGGGGAACGATCGGCGTGTGGTAGCCGCCGGATGCGACGACCACCTGGTCGGCGCTGAAGACGCCCCGGCTGGTCGTGACGAGGTACCCGCCCTGCGGCCTCGGCCTGACGCTCAGCACCGCGGTATGTTCGAGCACCGGTGCCGCAACGGACTGTATGAACCCGTCCAGGTACGCGATGATCTCATCCTTCCTCATGAAGCCGTGCGGATCATCCCCGCGGTACGGATGCCCCGGCAGCGCGCATTGCCAGTTCGGCGTGACCAGGCAGAAGGCGTCCCAGCGCTGGGTGCGCCAGGTATGGGTGAGCGTGTGCTTTTCCAGCACCAGGTGTTCGATCCCGGCCTGCTTCAGGTAGTAGCTGACGGACAGGCCGGCCTGGCCGCCTCCTACCACGATCACCGGAAGATGACGGGGTTCCGCGTGAATGGGGGTATCGATGCTGTTGCGTGTCATGGCGTGATTTCCTTGATGCGATTAGGGTTCGGCCGCGGTGGCAGCCGTCAATGCTGGCTAATGACCGAAGCCGATCACCTGCACGGTGGCATCCGGCTGGTCGTGGAATCTTGCGGCGGCCTCTTCGATGGCCTGCAACTGGTCCATGGCGGACGAGCACGCGTAGCCATATTTCGTGCGCACGCGCTCGGACGCCTCGAGCAGGGCCGCGCGGGTCAGGCTGACAAACTCTGCGAGCGGATAGGTGCGGCCCGCGTCGAGATGCGCCGTCACTACCGATGACGGCGAATAGCAAACCGCTTCGCTCTGATCCGGCCAGCGGATCCGGAAATGGGTAACGGGCATGGCTTACGCTCCCAGCGTGACGGGTTCCGGCTCTTCGAGACCCGCTGCCTGTTCAGGCAGGATGAAGGCGGCCCTGGCAAAGTCCCACAGCAAGGCCGACTCGCCCTTGTGCGTGATCGACACGCGCGTGGTGCCGTCGAATTGACCGATGGACGCGCACGCGATGTCGCGCGCCTGGAAACACGCCGTGACTTCCGCAACATGGCCTTCGTCCACGGCGAGCAGGAACCCATAGCTTGGGAAAGCGCTCAGCCAACGGAGCAACGGCACATCCGGTGGCATTGGCACGGCGTCGAGGTCGATCCGTCCGCCGACGCGCGAGCACTCCATCAACATCAATGCCGTGCCCGCGATGCCCGCCATGCTGATGTCCTTGGCGGCCGCGCACAATCCGGCCTCGGCCAGCGCGGGAAGGATCTCCAGATCGGCGCGCAGCCGTTCAACTGGCGCGCTAGTGGACGCGTTCCAGTAAGGATAAGGTTCCTCAAAGGCACCCCGCAGGTCCGCGGCCATCAGCAGGTGCTGGCCGGGACGCGCCGCGAAGCTCGACAGCAGCCGGCGCGCCCGGCCCAGAATGGCCACGGCCAGTTGCGCGCCATCACTCCTGGCATTGCTATGCCCGCCGACGACCGGCACGCCATAGGCGGCCGATGCGGCAGCCATGCCCCGGATGACTTCGGCCGCACCGTCGATGCCATCGCTCCAGATCGCATCGACCACCGCCAGCGGCCGGCCGCCCATTGCATAGATGTCGCTGACGTTCACCATCACTGCGCTATAGCCCGCGAACCAAGGCATGGTGCGCAGGAACTCGCCGACCATGCCCTCGATCGCGAACAGCAGGTGTCCGTCACCGTCCGGAATCGCGGCACAGTCATCGCCCAGTGCGATGCCTCGGTCTTCCGCGCCCTGCCCGGCTGGCAGCGCATGCCTGAACACCGACAGCATGCCCGCGATATCGGTCTTGTGGCCGAAGCCGCGACCAGCCCGCAAAACCTTCGCCAATTCCGCAGCGCTCATGGTGCCCTCCTTTCCTCGATGACCAGTCCGGACAGAGGCGTGTGGCAAGGCGGGTAGTAATTCAGGTCTGCCTCCATCAGGTGATGGCACCGGCCCAACAGCACTTCCTCCTGCAGCGTGGTCCAGTGCAGCCGGCGGAACAGCGGCACGTTCTGGCTTTGCACATGGGCCAGGAAGCGCCGGCAGCCTAGCGCATGGGCGCTGCTCACGGCCAGGCGGATCAGGGTCGCGCCGATGCGCCCCTGTCGGCGGTACGCTGCCGCCACCGCCAGGCGCGAGCCATACCAGACACCGGGCTCGCTCTCGTGGATACGCACGGTGCCGACAACCTCGCCTGGCTCAGCCGGCAGGTCCGGATCGGCCCTGAGCGCCACCAGCAACTGCGCCACGTCATCGATGACATCACGGTCGTCGCCGGCAAAGAGCTGCTGCTCTTCGCAGAACACGGCGCGGCGCAGCCCATAGGCCGCTTCCTTTTCGCGGCGCGTATCCGCCCAGCGGATCCGGTACACCGGGATCGCAGGGACCTCGACGCAAAGATCGCGGCTCATAACGGCACCCCTTCGTATGCGGACAGCGACGAACACGCCCCGCACTTGCCGCAGCCGGCCTTGATGTCGGCCGAGCGCATCCCGGCCGCCGCGACCATTGCGCCCAGCGGCGCCAGGATCTCGCGCATGAACGCCGGCGTCGGTGCGGGGTGGTCTTCCAGCGGGGTCCCGGAGATCGGCACGAACGGCACCACGAAGGGGTACACGCCCATGTCCACCAGCCGGCGCGAGATGGCGAGAATGGACTCGGCCGTGTCGCCAAGCCCGGCGAGGATATAGGTGCTCACCTGTCCGCGGCCGAACACGCCCACGGCAGCCTCGAACGCGTCCATATAGCGCGACAGCGGCACGGATGCCTTGCCGGGCATGATCCGTTCGCGCACGGCAGGCGTGACCGCCTCTAGGTGCATGCCGAGACTGTCGATCCCCGCGGCGCGCATGCGCGCAAACCAGCGGTCGTCGTCCGGTGGCTCGCACTGTCCCTGAATCGGCAGGTCGACCGCCGCCCGGATCGCAAACGCACTGTCGCAGAGGATGCCGGCGCCGCGATCGGGCGTCGGCGGCGTGCCGGTCGTGAGCACCATGTGCCTGACATGATCGAGCAACACCGCCGCGCGGGCGACCTCGGCAAGCTGCTCCGGGGTCTTCCTGGCAATGGTGCGACCGGCCGCCAGCGACTGCCCGATCGCGCAGAACTTGCAGGTCTTGCGTCGGCTCTCATAGCGGATGCAGGTCTGCAGGACGGTCGTCGCCAGCACATCGGCGCCATGCAGCGTCGCGATCTGCGCATACGGAATGCCGTCCAGCGTCTGCAGGCCGTAGAAGCGCGGCGCTTTCGGGAAGCTGATGTCGGCGATCGGAATGGCGCCGCGCTTGAGCGCGCTGCGGCCGCTGCCGTCCGGCGCCGAGGCGACGAAGGGCGAATTCCACGCGGTACTGGTATGCACGGGCACCATGATGGTCACGCCATCGATGGTCACCGCCTTGTGGTCGGACGGCCCCGCGCCGCCGCGACGGCTCTGGGCCCCCGCGCGCGGATCTTCCAGCCGCAGTCCGACGGACTGCAGCTCAGTCATCAATTGCCGGCTCGAGGCCGACATCGTCTCGCTGGCTTGCATGATCGGGGCTCCGATAAGTGGGAAGAGGAAATTCGCCCATGGCCGACACCGTGGCCGCCGGCCGGTCGTTGATGGCGAGGCTGAGCAGTTCGGGGCGCGCATAGTGGCCCACCGAGTCCATCATGCGCTTGCGCTTGGTGATGAGGGCCATGTCGAGGTCAGCGATCACCATCCCTTCGCCTTCGCGCAGCGGCGGCGCGAGATGCTGCCCCTCTGGCGAGACGATCGCTGTGTTGCAGCCGCCGCGCAGCGCCTTCTGCAGCACGGGATCGGTCGTCACCGAGGCGATCTGCGCATCGGTGAGCCAACCTGTCGCATTGACCACGAAGCAGCCGGCTTCCAGCGCGTGATGGCGAATCGTTGCCTCGATCTGGTCGGCGAAGATGGGACCGACCAGCGAGCCGGGAAACTGGCTGCAATGGATCTCTTCATGCTGGGTCATCAGCGCGTAGCGCGCGAGCGGGTTGTAGTGCTCCCAGCACGCGAGCGCGCCGACACGGCCGATGGCGGTCTGCGCCACCTTGAGGCCAGCGGCATCGCCCTGCCCCCAGATCATGCGTTCATGGAAGGTTGGCGTCAGCTTGCGCCGCTTGACGGCAAGCCGCCCCTCCGTGTCGAAGATCAGCTGCGTGTTGTACAGGCTGCCGTGGTCGCGCTCGTTGACGCCGAGCACGACCACCATGCCATGCTGCCTCGCCTGTTCGGCGACGGCCAGCGTCACGGGGCCGGGTATCGTCACCGCCTGCTCGTACAGGCGCAGATGATCGCTTCCGGATTGCACCGGCGGGCGCACGAACGAGAAGTACGGGTAGTACGGCACGAACGTTTCCGGGAAGACGATCAGCTGCACCCCCTCGCGCGCGGCCTTCTCGATGGCTTCAAGCACCTTGGCCAGGGTTCCCTCACCGCTTTCCAGGTCCGGCGAGATCTGGACCGCCGCGGCGCGGACAATGCGTTTCTGTGACATGGCGATACCCCTGCGCTGGATCAGACCGTCCAGGTGTCGATGATCAATGCGTTCTCCTTGCGGTGGATCAGCCTCAGGTCCAGCACGTCGAGCGGATTGATCGGGCGAATGCCCTCGATGAGCGATGCTTCGCCATGGCCGTAGAGAGCCTGCAGCGCGAAGCGGCAGGCATAGACCTTGCCGCCCTCGTCCATGAACTTGCGCAGTTGCTTGTTGAAATTCAGGTGGCCGGCAAAGGCTTCATCGCCCAGGCGCGGAAAGCCACGCTGCAGGCCAAGGGTGACGCCCGGGCCGTACAGCAGGATGCTGGTGTCAAAGCCCTTGCGCTGCAGCCGCGTGGCCTGCAGCAGGTTGACGAATCCGATCGATCCCTCGAAGGCCACGGTATGAAAGGTCACTAGCGCCTTCTCGCCGGGTTCTGCCTTGACGTCCTCGAACACCTTCTCTTCGAAATCGACCAGGAAATCGCCATCCTGATGGGCAGGTTTGTTGACTGCGGGCATGCTGTACTCCAGTGAGTGGGTTGCGGTTCGGACAAGCCGGTGCGGCGCAATCCGCCACCCCGGGCCGGCGCTGTCGCCGACGGTCCAGGTTGTGCAACCGATATGCCATCAACCGGATTCACCCCTCCGATCAATGCCCGATCAAGCAGTCGCCATGCGATCGATCGCATCATTGATCGCATGGCCCGCATGGCCCGCATGGCTTAATCGCAACGCGAAGGGCGCCTGACGATTGCACCAGAATCGCGTCGTGCGCCGCTACTCACTGCATTTAGATGGTGCGGCCAGACGGCCTGCGCACCATCATGCAGCCATTCAGATGCAATCAAACTGGCACGCACCATGCATTCATTTGCGCGGCGCCACGACGGCGCAGCCCCGTTTGGAGAGAATCTTGTCCGGCCTGACCAGTCATTGGGCAAAGCGCATTGCAGAAAGCCCCAAGCCCGCCTACCTGACCATTCCCGACCTGATCGAGGAGGCACTTGCCGACGGGCGCCTGCAGGCGCGTGACCGGCTGCCCGGCTTGCGCGACCTGGCCGAGGCGCTGGACCTGAACTACACCACCGTCGCGCGCGCCTACGGCGAGGCGCGCAAGCGCGGGCTGATCGATGCCAAGGCCGGTAGCGGCACCTATGTGCGCGGCCGGGCGCCGGCTCTGCCGCTGCGCGCCGGCACCAGCGCCGAAATGACGATGAACATGCCGCCGGAGCCCCCCGCGCTGGCAACGCGGCTGCGTGAATCGTCGGCGGCACTCCTCGCCGGGACGGATCCGTACACGCTGCTGCGCTACCAGGATTTCGGCGGCACGCCGGCCGACCGTGCGGCCGTGACGGCCTGGCTGCGCCGGCTCGTGCCGACGGCAGCCAGCGAAACGCTGCTCATCTGCCCGGGCATCCACAGCGCGCTGGTTGCCCTGCTGTCGCAACTGGCGCGCGGCGGACAGACGCTATGCGTTGAGGCACTGGCCTATCCCGGGATCAAGGCCATTGCTGCGCAACTCGGGGTCCAGCTGCAGGCACTGCCAGGCGACGAGGATGGCATGATCGGCAGCGCCTTCGAGAACTTCTGCAAGGCGCACAAGCCCGCAGCGCTTTATTGCAACCCCACCATCCAGAACCCGAGCACGCGCACGATGCCCCAGGGACGCCGCGAGATCCTCGCCGATATCGCGCTACGCTATAACGTGCCGATCATCGAGGACGATGCCTATGGCATGCTGCCCCGGCGCACCCCGGACACCTTTGCAGCGCTGGCGCCGGAACTGACCTACTACATGACCGGCCTGTCGAAATGCTTCGGCGCCGGCTTGCGCACGGCGTTCGTCCATGCGCCCTCAGCCAGGCAAAGCCAGCGCCTGGCAGGCACGTTGCGCGCCACCACCGTGATGGCCAGCCCGTTCACCAATTTGCTGGCCACGGCCTGGATCAAGGACGGCACGGCCGATGAGATGCTTGCTGCAGTCAGGCAGGAAAATGCCGCACGCCAGGCCATCGCCACGCGCGTGCTGGCCGGCCGCACTTACGCCGCCGATCCGGAGGGTTTCCACCTCTGGCTGCATCTGGGCACCGGCAATGCCTGGCGCCCGTCTGAACTGGCCTTGCACCTGCGTTCGCGCGGCATCGGCGCCGTGTCGAGCGCGGCCTTCTCGACGGATGGCAACCCGCCCGATGCGATCCGTCTTTGCCTTGGCGGGCCCAGCGAGCGGGACGAGATCGAGGAGTCGCTGCAGATCGTCGCGGATACGCTTGACGATCCGCACCATCTGCATTCGGCCATGCTGTAGTCCAGGCTATGCCTGGCTCATAGTCGCGCAATCCTGCCAGCGCCCAGCAAAGCCGCAAGGTCGTCTGACGACGGAATCGGCATCGTTCCCACGGGCACCCGGACAAGAGGTGCCTTGCCCTGCGGAAAGCGAAGGCGGGCGCCAATCCGGCAAGCCGGATCAAATCAGTAGTCATACATCAGTGCATTCTCTGGCGCCGGGTGCCCCTTCTAGCACCGCTGACGCATGCCACTCCAACGACATCAACTCCACCGCTGATCAACGGTCGCTTTAACGCCCCGTTGCCGCAGCGACCGCTCCCCGCAATGCGAGCAAATAGCTGTCGACGCCCAACCCGCAGATTTGTCCATTCACAACTTCAGCGAATACCGAGTGGTGCCGGAATGCTTCTCGGGCGTGGATGTTCGACATGTGGACCTCGATGACAGGTACGGTCAGAATCGCCAACGCATCGCGGATTCCATAGCTATAGTGTGTCCAAGCGCCAGCATTGATCAGCACGGCGTCTACACCATCGAAGAAGGCCTGGTGGATACGCTCACACATTTCGCCCTCACTATTTGTTTGAAAGCTGTCGACCTTGGCGCCAAGCTCTCGCCCGAGAGCTTGCAGCTTTTCGTCAATCTCGTTCAACGTGATGGTCCCGTATTGGACCGGATCCCGCTTGCCGAACATGTTGTGATTGATGCCATGAAGCATAAGAACTTTCATTACTACTCCTTAGATTGGGATATGCAAGGTTAATCGCGCGGCAGTTCGACTACAGTCGGTGGCGCCGCAAATGAGTCGTTCCACAGGCCCGCTTGCATAGTTCCCCACGCGGCCGAGTCGGCCGCGTACGGCCCGTGCGTACCCGAGCGAACCGTCCAACTATGTCAAACCAGTGGAACGGTGAGCCGGTCGATCACTTCCCTGGTATCAGGCCGCACGCCTCGCCACCATGCGAACGCCTCGGCAGCCTGTTCTGCAAGCATGCCAACGCCATCCGCGAGATGGGCGACCCCCGCGTTTTGCGCCAGCCGAAGGAAGGGTGTGAGGCCCTTGCCGTAGGCCAGTTCATAAGCAAGGGCACCCGGGAGAAACACCATCGCGGGCACTGGAGGAAGTTCACCGCGCAGGCTCGCCGACGTAGCGTTAAAGACGATGTCAAACTTCTGCGCGATCAGATCCTGGTAGCTACAGCCGGTCACTGCACCATGTTCCGAGCCAATGCTCGCCAGCTTCAGCGCTTTGTCGAGCGACCTGTTTGCGATCACAAGTTCGGCGGGACGTTCAGCCAAAAAAGGAAGCAGCGCGCCTCGTGCTGCTCCGCCGGCACCAAGAAGTAGGATTCGCTTACCACGGAGGGGATGTTTCAAATTGTGGACCACGTCCCGTACCAGGCCGACGCCGTCGAAATTCTCGGCGAAGACCCGATCGTCATCAAACTTGATGGCATTAGCCGCGCCAGCCAGTTCGGCTGCGGGAGACCGGTCGGTGGAGTAGGCAAATGCATCGAGCTTGAACGGTGCGGTGATGTTCATTCCCTTTCCCCCGGCTGCACGAAATGCATCCGCGGTGGCGGCGAACTCACCGATTGCCCCTTCAATCTTGCCATACTCGATATCTTGACCGGTTGCGCACCCAAACGCGGTATGGATCAAGGGCGATTTACTATGTTGGATAGGATTGCCGATGACGGCGTAACGGTCAGTCATGATTTCTCCATGTACCGGTCACGGCCGGTGGGATGTCGTGGATAAAGTGAGGTGGGGGGATTGGGGGCATCGCTTTCCTCCTGCTCAGGCTAGCTGGAAGCCGACGGCAGCGGATGGTCTTCACAACTGCCTCCTGATTGGTGCTTCGTGTGACAAACAGACTGACAGCCTCAAACTGCCGGGCGGCCCATGCCGGGGGCGGTCAGCGACTGTGCGCGCATCCGGTCGTACTCCACTTTGCTGACCGGCTCTGTCCCTGGCTCCCCCAAGTTGTTCATGTGAACCCGGTATGTCTCTCGTGCGCTGAATGCGGCAAGCGCTGCGATGATGGTGATACCGAACGCAATGCTGCCAACGGTCAGCCAAACGTTGGTAGAACCGGGAGGCGCCACGGCCGTAAAGAGCGCCGGCAGCATCGCCGTCGCCGCCGTGCCGATGTTCTGCGAGATCGCCATGGCCGAGACACGGGTGCGGGTCGGGAACAGTTCCGGGTAGAAGCTCGGGAATACGGCGTTGTAGCCCTGGTAGACAATGCCCCACATCAGTATCGACATCCCAAAGGCCAGCGGAACGTTCTTGATGCTGATCGCGTAGAGATAGACGAAGGCGAGGAAGCCAGATGTCAGCGCTCCGATGATGAGCGGCGGCTTGCGACCAATCTTGTCGGACAGGTTTCCCACGAAGGGAATGACCAACACGGCCACAATGTTGCCGACCACCGGAATCCAGAGATACAGGTCTTTGTCCAAGCCAATGCCATAGGCTGGCTGAACAGCGTATGCCGCACCGAAGATAGTGGCGACCACCGGGATGACATTCATCAGGGCCATGCAAACGACGCGAAGCATATCCGGCCAACTGAACTTGATAGCGTCGATGACGGGTGACCGGGAGCGGCCCTCGCGCCCCTCTTCAGCAAAGGCAGGAGTCTCACTCACTTCACGGCGAATGACCCAGCCAGCGACGATGACTACGAAGCTAAGCAGGAAAGGAATACGCCACCCCCAGCTATTGAACTGATCGGCCGGCATATAGTGCGCCAAAGGCAGGAACACCGCGGCTGCCAGGACTTGTCCGGCCTGCACGCCCTGTAGCGTGAAGCTCGCGAAATAGCCACGCCGTCCGAACGGGGCATGCTCCAGAATCATGGAACTCGCGCCGGAGATTTCTCCCGCGACAGCGAAGCCCTGCGCCAACCGCAGCATCACTAGAAGCGCTGGGGCCAGCAGGCCGACCTGATCGTACGTGGGCAGCAGTCCCACGCCGATGGTCGAAAAGCCCATCAGGAACATGCACCACACGAGGACGTTCTTGCGACCATGCGTGTCTCCGAGATGGCCAAGCACAAAGGCGCCGATAGGGCGTGCCACGTAGCCAACGCCGTAGGTGGCCAGCGACGCGATGATGGCCGTCGTCGCATTGCCTTTTGGAAAGAAGATCTGGGGAAAGATCAATGCCGACGCTGTGGCGTAAATGAAGAAGTCATAGTATTCAAGCGCCGAACCGATCCAGCCGCTGGCAGCGGCTTTCCTTGATTGATGTTTGCCTTGGGGCTCGTGGGCCGTTGCAGTTGTCATGCTTGTCTCCTGACGTGTTCCAAAGCCGGCGCTGCCCTTCTGGAGTGGCCTCCGCCGGCGTTCTGTACTGTTTCCCTTGCCGGGTATCCTCAAGAATTGCGAACTACGCAGTCGCGGCGCTCGTATCGACCCGCGCACTGTAGAAGACACCATCCTCTTCAAGAGAGGCGATTTCCTCGTCTGTGTAGCCGAGACTCGCTGCGACAGTAGTGTTGTGCTGGCCCAGGTCGGGGGCCACCTGATAAATAGTGGTGTCGCAGTCGGAAAACCGGAACGGCAAATTGGGCAACCTCAACGCCCCATAGCGCGGATGTTCCTGTTCCACGATCATGCCGCGCGCCTGAATCTGCGGATCGGCCAGCACCTCGTCGATGCGTTGCACCTTTGCGCAAGGGACGTCGATGCTGTCCAGCAGGGCGAGAACTTCCGACACACGTCGCGCCGCGACCCACGGATTGATGACGGCTAGAATTTCCTCACGTCCGGCGTTGCGCCCATTGAGACTGTAGAAGCGGGAGTCAGAGCTAAAGCCTTCCGGGCCACCGTGGGATTCGACGAGGGCTGCGAAACGCCGCCATGCATCGTCGACCTGCGCGGCAATCACGACGTATCCGTCGGCCGCGGTGAACACTCCGTACAGCGTCGACGTCGGCATGTCATGCCCGGTCTGCTCGGGCAGGACCCTGCCGCCCGAGAGCGTGTAGCACTGCACCGCATACTCGTGCATGGAGACCAGCGTGTCGTATAGCGCCATATCGATATGCTGGCCCTTACCCGACTTGACCCGCCCGAGCAGCGCCGCGTTGATGGCGGCGACGGCGTGGATGCCGGTGTACATGTCGCCCAGTGAGATGCGAAGCAAAGGGGGCGCCTCGCCCGGCGTGCCAATCATTTGCATGATGCCGCTCTTGGCCTCGGCGATTAGTCCGAAGCCGGCCCGATGCGCGTCAGGCCCGGTGTGGCCGTAGGCAGAAATTGAGCAATAGATGAGGCCGGGGTTGCGCGCCGACAAGTCGGCATAGCCCAGTCCCAGCTTTTCCAGCGCGCCCGGGCGGTAGTTCTCGACGAACACGTCGGCCGAATCACACAACCGTTGCATGAAGGCCTTGCCGCGCGGATCCTTCATGTTGACGCTCACGCCGCGTTTGCCCATGTTGAGCTGGAGAAAGTAACCGCTTTGCTGGTCATCGAGGACGGTGGCATGCTGCCGGCCGGCGTCACCGCTGCCAGGGCGCTCGACCTTGATCACCTCCGCACCGAGAGCCGCCAGGCAGCGTCCCACGTACGGACCGGCCAGGAAGTGGCTGTAGTCGATGACGCGAATTCCTTCAAGTGGACGAGCTTGCATCAGACTGCTCCCGGACGGCGCGGCACCATCAGGCGATGTTCGCCGCGTTGCACCACCTGCCCGTCCTGGTTGATCAGTTCGGACGGCAGGGTGACGATGCCCCAGCCGGCGCGGCTCTTGCTCGGCCGCATGACGCCAACGCGGAATTTCACATGCAGCACGTCGTTAACCTTGATGGGCAGCAGAAAGTCCCATGTCCAGCCGAGGGACATGCCGGGAAGGAAGCGGTATTCGCTTTGCGTTTTCAAGCCATCGGCGATGGACAGGCCGAACAAGCCGTGGGCCACAATGCAGCCGAAGTGGCTGGCATTGGCGTAGTCCTCGTCGACGTGTACCGGCGTGTGGTCGCCGGTGAGTTCGGCGTAGGCCAGGATGCGAGCCTTCGTCACGGTGTAGGTCGGACTGGTGCACTCGTCGCCCTCCCGGGCGTCGTCCCAGTATTTCTCGATGATTGTCACTTTCATGCCTCCGCACGAGGGTTGATGGCCAGGGCTTGCGCGACGCACGAGGCGGGCTTGGCCTGAATGCATTCCACGGCCAGGCCGTCGGGTAGCCGTAGCCAGTTGCGTCCTTGCGTCATTTCTTTCACGTCGTAGCGCTGCGCCGCGGCGAGCACCGCCTCCAGGTCCTCGCACATCACGCCGAGGTGGGCGAGCCGGCCCTCCGGACCATCGTGACCAGGAGCGTGGATAAACTGCAGTCCGCCGAGCGTCCAGTACTGCCGCGGCTCGTCGGGTGTTCCGTCCACCTCGCGCATCGTCATGCCGAAGACGTCCTCGAAGAAGCGGATGTGCCAGTGGATATCTTTTACCCAGATGGCGACGTGTTCCAGGTAGGCCTTTGGTGAGTTCATGAAACCGCTCCCTGCCGCTGCTGCCGATCGGCCATGGCCCGCTCCACGCCCTTGATGCAGGCCACCAGGGTTGCGTTGACCGGCGTGGGCACACCATGCCGCTGCCCCCATCGAACGACGGAGCCGTTAATAAAGTCGATTTCCGTGACGGAGCCCTTCTCGATGCTTTGCAACATTGACGTCTTGAATGCGGCTGGGAGCCCTTCCGCGGCCAACACCCACGCTTGCTCAGGGTCCGTCATGGACAGCCTGACGCCTGCCGCCTGTGCCGCGGCCATCGCCTCGGCCACTGCTGCCAGCGAGGTCGCTTTGAGCACCGATTCTTCGTAGAGCTGCCCGTAGGTCAGGCCGGTGATGCCGGTGATCGCGCCCGTGGCGACGTTGACCAGCAGCTTGTCCCACATCGTGCCCATGATGTTGTCGCTGACTTTGGTCGTCAGGCCGGCAGTGTTGAAGGCATCGGCGATCGCATTGACGCGGCTGGTAAGGCGACCGTCGAGTTCCCCGATATGGGTAGCCTTGCCGATCACGCCGGATTCGATGTGCCCCGGACCGCGCAGCACGCCTCCGACGTATGTCTTGCCCGCCAACACGCGCTCGCGGCCCACAATGTCGGCGAGAATGTCTTCATGTCCGAGACCGTTCTGCAGCGACAGCACGAGCGTGTCTGGTCCGACCAGTTCCATTGCGCCACGCATGGCGGAGTCTGTATGGAAGGACTTGACCAGGACGATCACCAGATCGGCAACACCGACCTCAGCCCCGCGCGTTGTCGCGCGGACTTTGACCTGCCTGGAACCGCTGGCATCGTCGACCCGCAGGCCGTCACGGCGCATGGCGTCGACGTGCGCTTCGAAGCGGTCGAGGAGCCAGGTCTCGTGGCCGCCTTCAGTGAGGGTGGCACCAATTGCGCAGCCCAGCGCGCCGGCACCCAGAATTGCAATCTTCATGGCATCTCCTTGGCATGTGCCTACACGATAGGAGGAGCCTGTTATTGTGACAATGCAATGGGTAACATAGCATCATTGCGTATTACAATAATGCGATGACACCGACGGACCTTCCGGACCCGAAGCTGCTCCAGCTCTTCGACCTGCTCTATGACACTCGCAACGTGACACGCGTGGCAGAGCAGCTCGGTCAAAGCCAACCGACCATCAGCATCTGGCTAGGGCGCCTTAGAAAGCACTTACAGGATCCCCTGTTCATACGTACGCCCGGCGGGATGGCACCGACGCCACAGGCGGACGCACTCATCGGGCCATGCCGGGAGATCCTTGAATCGCTAAGGCGCTTCGCCGCCTGGGAAGTGGCGTTCGACCCGCTCACCGCACTGCGCCGGTTTCGCATCTGCATGACGGACGCCAGCCATATCACGTTGCTACCTCGCCTGCTGGCGCATCTGCGCGCCCAGGCGCCGGGCGTGAAGCTAGAGGCAGCGCGGATCGACGGCAACACGGAGCGGGCTCTGGAATCCGGGGAGGCCGACCTCGCGATCGGCTATGTGCCTTGGCTGAGCGGAGGCATTTACCAGCAGCAGTTGTACGAACAGGACTGGGTGTGCCTGGCCAACCGCCAACACCCGAGAATTCGCGCCCGGCTGGGATTGAAGCAATATTGCGCGGAGGGACACGTCGCGATCGCGTCAGGCACCGGCGCGCAGCTTCTCGACCAGGCACTCGTGAGGAACCGCATCGAGCGGGTGGTAGTACTGGAGTTGCCGGGATTCCTGGGACTGGGGGCCATCATCAGGAGCACCGACTTGATTACTACCCTGCCCCGGCATATCGGCGAAACCCTGGCGCAAGCCAACGACTTGGCCGTGCATGCCTGCCCGATCGCGGTAGATGGCTTTGCAGTTCGTCAGCACTGGCATGCGCGGTATCACCATGAGGCGGGCAATCGTTGGCTACGCAGTCAGATGACGCAATTATTTGGAAGTACACATCAAGGAGCGGAGTCCCGCACCTGAACAGTGCCGAGTGCGCTAACCACGCGAGTCGCGCTGGACCACGGCTGTCGCGAGTCGGTGGGCGCGTTCGCTCGCCTTTTTGGCGTCGCGTTGTGCAAAGGACGTCCGGCTTGAGACGCTTCCCCGTTTCCTTTACGGAGAGAAGGGTGAACGTCCGCATGGACGGCCTTGCCGCGACGCCCAGCATCGGAACGCAGATTCGACTAGTCCCGCTTTTTGTAACGCTCGGCGGAAGCAAACAGAATCTGGTTGACCCGATTCACATCTCGACAGCCCAAAACCGATGACGCCGCTCACGCCGCAGATTGCGCTGACCCCGGCCGCAGCGCGGCCCGCACCACGAACGCCATCACCACCGCGAAGACCAGCATTGCCGCCAGGAAGTAAAGGCCGGCCGCCAGGCTGCCGGTCGCATCCTTGATCACGCCAATGCCATACGGCCCGAAGTAGCCGCCGAGGTTGGCCAGCGAGTTGATGGTGGCAATGCCCACTGCCGCGCTGGCGCCGGTCAGGAATTCACCCGGCAGCGCCCACACCACCGCCTGGATCGAATAGATCGAGAACGCGGTCAGGCAGATAAACAGGAACTGCAGCACCGGCGACTGCACCCAGGCACTCAATGCCATGGTGATCGCGGCCATCCCCGACACCACTACGATATGGCCGTAGCGCTCGCCCTTGCGGTCCGAGTGGCGCGGCACTAAGTACAGGCCGACTACCGCGAACAGATAGGGCACCGCCGACAGCAGGCCTGTCATCGCATCAGTGACGCCGAACTGCTTGATGATGGTCGGCAGCCACAGGGACAGCCCGTAGATGCTCAGCGGGAACGGCAGGAACAGCAACGACAGCAGCAGTACGCGCTTATCCTTGAGCGCGTGCAGCGGGTTGCCATGCGGCTTGAGTGCATAGGCTGCCTGGTCGGCGGCAAGTTCGCGCTCGATCCAGGCGCGGTCGGCCGGTGCCAGCCATTTGGCACTGGCAGGCGCTTCCGGCAGAATCTTCAACGTCGGCAGGCACAGCAGCACCGCGGGCAGTCCGCTCAGCACGAACAGCGTCTGCCAGTTGGACATACCGAACGCGCCCTGCGTCGACAGCACGAGGCCGGCAATCGGTCCGGTGATAATCAGCGCGATCGGCTGGGCCAGCACCAGCAGGCCGATGATGCGCGCGCGATGGCGCATCGGGAACCACTTGGTCAGGAAGTACAGGATGCCCGGATACAGACCGGCTTCGGCCGCCCCAAGCAGGAAGCGCAGTACATAGAAGCTGTGGGCACCCTGCGTGAACGCCATTGCCATGGTGATCAGGCCCCAGGTCAGCAGGATGCGCGCGAACCAGCGGCGTGCGCCGAAGCGCTCCAGCGCCAGGTTGCTCGGCACTTCGCACAGGAAGTAGCCGACGAAGAACAGACCCGCGCCGAGGCCATAGGCCGCGTCGCTGAGACCGATCGCCGCGTTCATGTGTAGCTTGGCAAAGCCGACCACCGAGCGATCGATATACGCCACCACGTAAATCAGCGCCAGGAACGGGATCAGCCGGCGCACCAGCATGCCGATGATGCGGGTCTCTTCCTGCGCTGGTGCGCCGATTTCTTGTCCTGGGACGGCGCGCTCCAGCGGCGCGGTCTGCATGCCTTGCTGCATGGCTAGTCTCCTCTATTCTTTTATGGGGTCACGCGCGCCGCGGAGGCCGCGCGCATTCAGTGCATCTGTTGGATGGTCAGTGCGAGTGGCGCGGTACCTCGCGTCCGCGGCAGCCGACCAGGAAGTCGAGGTCGCAGCCTTCGTCCGCCTGCAGCACGTGGTCGACGTAGAGCTTTCGATAGCCGCCATCGGCGGGCGCCTGCAGCGGCTGTACCTCGGCCATGCGGCGCTCGAACTCGGCGGGATCAATATCCAGATGCAGGCGCCCGGCCTCGCAGTCCAGTTCGATCCAATCGCCGTCGCGCACGATCGCCAGCGGCCCTCCGGCGGCAGCCTCCGGTGCCACATGCAGCACCACGGTGCCGTAGGCGGTGCCGCTCATGCGCGCATCGGAAATACGCACCATGTCCTTGATGCCCTGGCGCAGCAGCTTGGGCGGCAGGCCCATGTTGCCAACCTCCGCCATGCCTGGATAACCGCGCGGGCCGCAGCGCTTGAGGACGAGGACGGAATTCTCGTCGACATCGAGCGACTCGTCGACGATGCGCTCCTTGTAGTGCTCCAGGTTCTCGAACACTACCGCACGGCCGCGATGGCGCAATAGCTTCGGCGTTGCCGCCGACGGCTTGAGCACTGCGCCGCGCGGCGACAGGTTGCCGCGCAGGATACGGATGCTGCCGTCGCGGATCAGCGGCTTGTCGAGCGGGCGGATAACTTCGTCGTTGGTGATTGGTGCGTCCCTGACGTTGTCCCAGATCGCCTTGCCGTTGACGGTCAGCGCGTTCGGATGCGGCAACAGTCCGGCCTCGCCCATGCGGCGCAGCACCGCGGGCAAGCCGCCGGCATAGTAGAACTCTTCCATCAGGAAGCGGCCCGACGGCATCAGGTCGACGATGGTCGGTGTGTCACGCCCAACGTGGCTCCAGTCTTCCAGTTCCAGCGGCACGCCGATGCGGCCAGCGATTGCCTTCAGGTGAATCACGGCGTTGGTCGAGCCGCCAATCGCCGCATTGACGCGGATCGCGTTCTCGAACGCCTGGCGCGTCAGGATCTTCGACAGCGTCAGGTCTTCGCGCGCCATCTCAACGATGCGGATGCCGGACATATGTGCCAACACGTAGCGACGCGAATCGACCGCCGGGATCGCCGCATTGTGCGGCAGTGAAGTGCCCAGCGCTTCGGCCATGCAGGCCATGGTCGAAGCGGTGCCCATGGTGTTGCAGGTGCCGGCCGAGCGCGACATGCCGGCTTCGGCCGACAGGAACTGGTGCAGGTTGATCTCGCCCGCCTTCAGCGACTCATGCAACTGCCACACCGCCGTTCCGGAGCCGATATCCTTGCCGTCGAGCTTGCCGTTGAGCATGGGCCCGCCAGTGACAACGATGGCCGGCACGTCGCAACTGGCCGCGCCCATCAGCAGCGCCGGCGTGGTCTTGTCACAGCCAGTCAGCAGCACCACCGCATCGATCGGGTTGCCGCGGATCGCTTCTTCCACGTCCATCGCGGCCAGGTTGCGGGTCAGCATGGCGGTCGGGCGCAGGTTCGATTCGCCGTTGGAGAACACTGGGAATTCCACCGGGAAACCGCCGGCCTCGTACACGCCGCGCTTGACGTGCTCGGCCAGCTTGCGGAAATGCGCGTTGCAGGGCGTGAGTTCCGACCACGTATTGCAGATGCCGATCACAGGGCGGCCGTCGAACGCGTGCTCGGGGATACCCTGGTTCTTCATCCAGCTGCGATACATGAAGCCGTTCTTATCAGCGGTGCCGAACCACGCCGTCGAGCGCAGCGGCTTACGTTGCTTGTCCTTGGAATCCGACATGTTGTTCCTGATGCGAGGGCCGCGGAAAGGGCGCGGAGATGGCAGGGACGACGGATCCAGCGGTTTGGCGCATATAGCCAGCGCCACGCTGTCTCCGATTATTTTTGTTGGCCGGAGTGTATGCAGCTTGGCGATATACTACTAATGAAGAGTTAGGAGTTTTTGATATCGATATCGGCATTGGTATTTACCCTATGGAAGTCCCCGGCGTTTCCGCTGCAGCTGATGCACCGCCTGCGGCATCCTCCTGGCACAGCCACACCCGCCTCAAGACACGACAGTTGCTGCTATTGCTGGCCGTCGCCGACGAGGGCAGCATCCACCGCGCTGCGGAACGGCTGGCGATGACACAGCCGGCCGCATCCAAACAGTTGCGCGAGCTGGAAGAGGTGCTGTCGGTCCCCCTGTTCGAGCGCCTGCCGCGCGGCATGGCGCCGACGGACTATGGCCGCGCGATGATCCGGCATGCGCGCGCGGTAGTCGGCAGCCTGAACCAGGCGCGCGAAGAAGTTCTGGCGCTGAAGGCGGGCCGGCTCGGCCACGTGGCGATAGGCGCGATCACCTCGCCTGGCGTGCGGCTGCTGCCACCGGCGATTGCGCGGGTGAAGGCGAGCTACCCCGGACTACGCGTTTCCGTAGAAATCGACAGCAGTAACGTGCTGCTTGACCGGCTCGGGCAGGAAAAGCTGGACATGGTGGTCGCGCGCCTGTTTCCCGAGCACGACAAGGGTCGATTGCGCTACGAGCCGATGGCGGAAGAGCCGGTCTGCGCCGTGGTGCGGCCCGGCCACCCGATGCTGGCGGCGCCCACCCTGGCGCTGGCGGACACCACGAACGCCGCCTGGCTGATACCGCCGGCAGGCACGGTGCTGCGCCACCGCTTCGAGCTGATGTTCCAGCGCGCCAGCCTGGCGCCACCGACCAATGTAGTGGAAACCGCCGCGCTGCTGTTCCTGACGCGCATGGTGACGCAGTCAGACATGATCGCGGTGCTAACGGCGGACGTGGCGCAGTACTACGTGACGTTCGGCATGGTAGAAGTGCTGCCGATGGCCATGCCCTGCCGTATGGACGATTTCGGCCTGATCACGCCGACCGACCGGCTGATGTCGCCCGGCGCGCTACTGGTCGCGGATGCGCTGCGCGAGACGGCACTGCGCATTTACGACCAGTAGTGCCAGCATTAACTGCATCTATACCGCGGTTAAGCCTCGGGGCTATGCCTCCGCCGCTGGCTTCCCGGCCCGGCTTTCAGGATCGCCACCAATTGCCTTGCCGAAGCCGACAACGCGCCGCCGCGCCGCGTAACGATGCCGAAGGTTTCCTGCCGCGATTGCAGCGGCACGGGTAGGACGCGCAGCATCTTCTGGCGCACGAACAACTCGGCCACGCTGGCCGGCAGCAGCGACACCAGCGCGGGATCGCGCTGCAGCATCGCCACGGTGATCAGCGCCGATGACGTGGAGATCGCATTGGCGGGAAACCTGACGCCGGCATGGTCCAGCTCGCGCTGAAGCAGTGCGTGCATCGGCATGTGTCCAGCGTAAGTGATCCAGCGATAGCCGGCGAGGTCGGCAAAGCCCATGGCGCGTACGCGAGGCGCGGGATGAGCGTGACCGACCACCACGGACACCTGCTCATCGCCAAGCGGATGGTAGTGATATTTGCCGGGTTCATCACTGACTAGAGAGCGGCCGAGAACGAGGTCGAGGTGGCCATCGTCGAGCTGCCCGAGCAGGCGCAGGCTGGTGTCTTCGACAATTTCGAGCGCCAGGTTCGGATGCGCTTGCCGCAACTGCTCAAGCGCCGGCACCAGTACATCCGGTACTGCGCCCATGATCACGCCGACGGCAACGCGCCCGCCGCTGCCGGCGCGGATGTCGGCCACTTCCTCGCACATCGCGCTCAGGTCCGCAACCAGCTGCCGGGCGTGGCGGATCACGCAATGACCAAAGGCGTTGGTGCGCATGCCGCGTTTGCTGCGCTCGAACAGTGGCGCTTCCAGCATCCCCTCCAGTTCCTGCAACGACTTGCTGGCAGCGGACTGGGTCATCGCCATCGCGGCGGCAGCCTGGTGCAGTGAGTGATGCTCGTCCAGTGCGATCAACAGCTGCAGTTGCTTCATGCGCAGGCGGCCGGTGAGGGTGTCCAGGGTGGATTTCATGTTGTAGCCAAGTGAGTCGTAAAAGCGATCACCAGATGGAAAGATTTCAATATACAGGCCCTCTCCCCGCTCGTATATTGCCCCGACCTGCCAACTGCCTACTATCCGAGCCGGCCACGTGCCGACCGCAAGGAGGAGACATGACCCGATCCCACCCGCCCGTCTACCGCGGCGTATTCCCGGTCGCGCCGACCATCTTCGATGAGCAGGGCGGCCTCGACCTTGACGGCCAGCGCCGCTGCATCGACTTCATGATCGATGCGGGCTCGCACGGCATCTGCATCCTGGCCAATTTCTCCGAGCAGTTCGTGCTGACCGACGACGAGCGCAACGTGCTGATGAAGACCGTGCTGGAGCACGTGGACGGCCGCGTGCCGGTGATCGTCACCACCACCCATTTCAGCTCGCGCATCTGCGCCGAGCGCAGCCGCGCCGCGCAGGACGCCGGCGCCGCGATGGTGATGGTGATGCCGCCCTACCACGGCGCCACCATCCGAGTGCCCGAGCGCGGTATCTATGACTTTTTCTCCGTGGTCTCGGATGCCGTCGATATCCCCATCATGATCCAGGATGCACCGGTCAGCGGCACCACGCTGTCCGCGCCCTTCCTGGCCCGCATGGCACGTGAGCTGGCCAATGTTTCGTACTTCAAGATCGAAGTGCCGCAGGCCGCGGCCAAGCTGCGCGAATTGATCGAGCTGGGCGGCGACGCCATTGTCGGGCCGTGGGACGGCGAGGAAGCCATCACGCTGATGGCAGACCTGGAAGCGGGCGCCACCGGCGCGATGACCGGGGCGGGCTTTCCGGACGGCATCCGCCAGATCCTGGACGCATGGCAGTCCGGCGACGCTGAACTGGCGGCGCAGCGCTACCAGCAGTGGCTGCCGCTGATCAACTATGAGAACCGGCAGGGTTGGCTGGCGACCAGCAAGGCGTTGATGAAGGAAGGTGGGGTGATTGCCTCGGACGCCGTACGCCATCCGCTGCAACCGTTGCATCCGGCCACGCGCGAGGGGCTGCTGAGGATTGCGCGGCGGCTGGATCCGCTGGTGCTGCGCTGGGCCCGTTGAACCTCAAGGAAGGACAAGACATGACGCTCTCTGGTGAACTCCTGATCGGCCACCGCGCGGTTCGCGGCACCCACGGCACGCTGCACGCCATAGACGCCGCCACCGGCGCCACGCTCGAACCGGCATTCGGCGGGGCCACGCCGGCACAGCTCGACGAAGCCTGCGCGCTGGCATGGCGGGCCTTCGACACCTACCGCGAGATCGCGCCCGCGCGGCGCGCCGATTTCCTCGAAACCATCGCCGGCAACATCCTGGCGCTAGGCGATGCGCTCATCGAGCGCTGCGCCAGCGAATCGGGCCTGCCGCGCGCCCGCATCGAAGGCGAGCGCGGCCGCACCGTGGGCCAGCTGCGGCTGTTCGCCGGCATGCTGCGCCAGGGCGATTTCCTGGAGCTGCGCGTCGACCCGGCCCAGCCCGAACGCCAGCCATTGCCGCGCCCCGACCTGCGCATGCGCCAGATCCCGCTGGGCCCGGTCGCGGTGTTCGGCGCCAGCAACTTCCCGCTGGCATTCTCGGTCGCGGGCGGCGATACCGCGTCCGCACTGGCCGCGGGCTGCCCCGTCATCGTCAAGGCGCATCCCGCGCATCCCGGCACCTCTGAACTGGTCGGCCGCGCCATCCAGAAAGCGGTCGCGGACCTGGACCTGCCCGAAGGCACCTTCTCCCTGCTCTTTGATACGGGGCTGGAAATCAGTCAGGGGCTAGTGGCGGACCAGCGCATCAGGGCGGTCGGCTTCACCGGCTCGCGTGCAGGCGGACAGGCACTGATGGCAATCGCCGCAGCGCGCCCGGTACCGGTTCCCGTGTATGCCGAGATGAGCAGTATCAACCCGGTGCTGCTGTTCCCGCATGCGCTGGCCAACCGCGCGCCAGCCATCGGCATGGCTTTTGCCGGTTCGCTGACGCTGGGCGCCGGACAGTTCTGCACCAACCCCGGACTCGTGCTGGCGGTGGAAAGCGAGGGCCTCGACCGGTTCCTGGATGCGGCGGCCGCAAGCCTGGCGGAAATCGGCGCACAGAGCATGCTGACCGCCGGCATCCTGCATGCCTACTGCAACGGCGTCAGCGCGCTTGCGCAGCATCCGCAGGTACAGTTGGTGACGCGCGGCAAGGCAGGCAATGCACTGCAAGGACAAGCCGCGCTGTTCAGCACCAGCGCCGAAGCTTTCCTGGGTGACGAGACGCTGCGCCACGAAGTCTTTGGCGCGTCGTCGCTGGTGGTGCGCTGCCGCGACGCAGCAGAAATGCGACGCGTGGTCGAATCGCTGGAGGGCCAGCTTACTGCGGCTCTGCATATCGACCCAGCCGACCACGATGCCGCGCGCACGCTGCTGCCCGCGCTGGAGCGCCTGGCTGGTCGCATCCTCGTCAATGGCTTCGGCACCGGCGTTGAAGTCGGGCACGCCATGGTCCACGGCGGCCCCTGGCCGGCCACGTCGGATGGCCGCTCGACTTCGGTCGGCAGCCTCGCCATCGCGCGCTTTGTGCGGCCGGTCAGCTATCAGGACATGCCCGCGGACCTGCTTCCCGCCTCGCTGCGCCCCGACTGCGAGCAGCGCCACGCCTGGCGCCTTGACGGCAAACTGCAGCGCTAGGGAATCGCTTATGTGGACGCAGCATCGCCAGCGGGACCTGCTCGGCTTAGTGGCACGGAACGCCCCGCTCATACGCTAGTCCTGCGCCTGCTGCAGGAATATCTCGACACCGCGACTTGCTCCGGACCTGCCGGTGCGGCGGGCGGCAATCACTCGGCCAGCGGCTCGCGGCTGAATGCATCCAACTCGCGGGCGAGGCTCTGCGCCGCCAGCCTGACCAGCGCAGCGCCCTTCGCCGGATTCGCCAGTCCCGGGTCGGAGCCAATGCGGCCGTCGGGATAGCGCGCGCGGAAGTCCAGCGCTTCGCGGATCGGGCCCGAGGGCGCGATCTTCGGCGCATAGTCCGCATGTTTTGCGGCATCGGGAAAGGCCCACTGGGTGATCGCGATCTCCGACGGCGTGGCATGCGCGCCATGGCCCTGCGGGAACTGCTCGCGCGCCAGCTCGCCGACGCCCTCCAGATCCCACCAGTTGCAGAGCTTCAGCGCGAATCCCGCGCGGCGCCTGGCAAAGCTGGCTTCGGCATAGAGCTCGGAGAACGCGGCATCGATCGAAGCCACGTTGCCGCCGTGGCCGTTCAGGAACAGGATCTTCTCGAACCCGTGCCCCGCGAGCGAACGGACCCAGTCGCCGATCGCCGCGATAAAGGTGGACGGACGCAGCGAGATGGTGCCCGGGAAGGCCAGATGATGCTGAGCCATGCCGATATTGAACGTCGGCGCCACCAAGATATCCGCGCTCTTCTCCGCTTCATTCGCAATGATCTCCGGGCACAGCCAGTCGGTACCGAGCAGCCCGGTCGGACCATGCTGCTCGTTCGAGCCGATCGGGACCACGATGGTGCGGCTGCGCGCAAGGTATTGCTCGATCTCAGCCCAGGTTGAAAGATGCAGTCGCATAGGTACTCCTGTCTTGGTCCGTGCGCCGGACGTCATGGATGGCGTTGTGTCCCGCAGCGCGAGATCACTGTTTCGCGGGAAGCTTGTTGGCGAGGATGATCAGGGCGGCCAGCAGCGGCAGGCAGGCCATCAGCAGCACGCCGAGATGGAGGTTGCCGGTTGCCGTCTTGGCCCAGCCGATGATGGCGGGCCCCCAGAAGCCGCCCGACAGCCCGATGGTGTTGATCAGCGCAATGCCTCCGGCCGCCGCCGGCCCCTTGATGTATTCGGCGGGCATGGCCCAGAACACCGTGTACGCCATCCAGAGCCCCATGGTGGCGAGGGTGAGCAGCACCAGCGACACGGCCAGGTTGCCATCGGCCAGGATCGACGCGGCCAGCAGCGCACCGGCGGCCAGCGCCGGCAGCGCGCTGTGGTAGCGCCGTTCGCCCGAGCGGTCGGACTTGCGGCCCATGTAGTACATGCCGAATGCGGCAGCCACGTAAGGCAAGGCGGAATACCAGCCCAGTGTCACCGTATCGGCCACGCCCTGCGCCTTGATGATGGTCGGCAGCCAGAAGCTGATGGCGTAGATGGTGGCGATGATGCAAAAGTAGGCCAGTGCGAGCACGTAGACCCTGGCATCCTTTGCGACCGCCTTGAACGAGTGCTTGTGCGCCGCCGCATGGCCGAGTTCCGCTTCGAGCAGGCGCCGCTCCTGTTCGCTGAGCCAGGCCGCTTGCGCCGGGCGATCCGGCACCAGCCGCAGCGCGAGGATGCCCAGCGCCACACAGGGCAGCCCCTCGACCAGGAACATCCACTGCCAGCCGGCCAGGCCGGCATGGCCGGCAAGCACAGTCATCAGCCATGCCGAGGCCGGGCCACCGACAATGCCGCCGATCGGACCCGCCAGGAACACGATGGCAATGGCGCGGGCCATGCGTTGCGGCCCGTACCAGCATGACAGGTAGTAGATCATCCCCGGTGCGAAGCCGGCCTCGAAGATGCCGAGCAGGAAGCGCATGGCATAGAACATCGGCACATTGCGCACGAACAGCATGCAGGCGGACGTGATCCCCCACAGCACCAGGATGCGGCTGAACGTCTTGCGTGCCCCGACCCGCGGCAACAGCAGATTGCTCGGGATTTCGAACAGGACATAGCCCAGGAAGAAAATGCCGGCTCCGACGCCATATGCTGCGTCCGAGAACGCCAGGTCGCCTTGCATCTGCAGCTTGGCGAAGCCGATGTTGACGCGGTCCAGGTAGGCAAACAGATAACAGATCAGCAGGAATGGCAGCAGGCGCCAGTTGATCTTGCTGTAGAGGGCTGTGGCGTCGTCGACGGTGCTCGGGGTTGGGATTGCCAGCATGCTGCCTGTCTCCGGGTGGGGTGTGTCAATGCATCTTTTATGGCGTTGATATTGGCAGCGGCGGCGAGGTGGGCAAAGAGCAACTAAGTCCACGATCCGTTCCCTTTTGGGCAACAGAAGCCCGGGGGGCGGCGCCAACGCCGCACCCGATGTCGTGTCGTGTCCCGCGCCGCACATGACAGGCAAGCGATGCCGGGTTCAGGTATCGTTGTTGCCCCGGCCAATTACACATTGAGCAGGCGGTTCAACATGCGAGAGATCAATCAGCAGCGGTTGCGGTATTTCCGTGAGGTGTTGGCGCGAGGGACCATCCGCGGCGCTGCCGAAAGCCTCAATACATCGCCATCGGTGATCACCCGGCAGATCCGCCTGCTCGAGGAAGAGCTCGGCGCGACATTGTTCGAGCGCGAACCACGGGGCCTCAAGCCGACCCTGGCAGCCACGCACCTGCTCGAGTTCTGGCGGGGCTATCGTTCGCATCAGGAGAAGCTCGAGGACCAGTTGCACTCGCTCAAGGGGCTGCAGCAGGGCGAGATCCGCCTGGTACTAAGCGAGGGCTATGTGGATCTGCTGGTCAACGAAGTTCTGGCGCAGTTCTGCGCGCGCTACCCCAGACTCGATATCCGCATGGACATCCTGGCGGTGGATAGCGTGCTGGAGGAAGTCGCGGAAAGCCGCGCGCATATCGGCCTGGCCTACAATCCGCCGCCGCATCCGCGCATCGAGTACCGCGCAAGCGCTCCGCAACCGGTGGTCCTGCTGGTCCGCCCCGGCCACCCGCTGGCCCAGCGCGGCGGCCCGGCCAGCATCCAGGACCTGCTGGCCTATCCGCTTGCAATGATGCCGGCGTCGTTTGGCGTCGGGCATGCACTGAGCATGGTCGAGTTCGCCGAGAACATCTCGATCCGCGCGACGCTGGTTAGCAACTCGCTGACGGCGCTCAAGCAGTTCGTTGCCTACGATCATTACATGACGTTGATCGGGGAGTTCGCTGCATATCGCGAGATCGCGGCGGGAACGCTCGTCGTCGTGCCGATCGATCACCCCTTGTTCCTGCGCACACATGCCCGGCTGCTGGTGAAGTCCGGCAGGCCGCTACCGGCGGCAGCGCTCGAACTGCTGGATCACATCACCCGGTATATGTCGATGTTCGCGCGGCACGGCGCCGACGGAGACGGGCAGTAGTGCAGTAGCCCCGCCGTCCCGCGGGCGGGAGCGCAAGCGGAATGCGGGATGCTTCGGGATAGCACGCACACCGGTCAGTTGCGGCAGCTGGGCGGCCTGCAATTCCGCACCCCGCGCCGTGCGCCGGATGGTTTGCGGCGGCTGGCTGAAGGCCTGAAGGCCTGAAGGCCTGAAGGAAGGCATGGTGCCGGCGGATCCCCGGCGGGATGGATGGGCTGCTCAGGATGATGCCGTGCTGGCCGGCGAAGACGCCGCCTGTCGCCGCGCAGCGCCGTGCGCCGCACGGCTTTCCTTAGGACTGCAGCCGAATTGCGCGTGATACCAGCGCGAGAATCCGCTTGGCGCGGAAAAACCGAGCAAGGTCGCCACCTCGGTCAGCGGACGATCGCTCTCGATGACATGGCGCGTCGCGAGCTCCGTGCGGATTTCGTTAACGATCGACGAGAAGCTCTGCCCCTGCTCGGCCAGCCGTCTCTGCACCGTACGGCATACCACGCCCATGTGTTCGGCCACCTGCTCGATGCTGCAGCGCCCGCTGGGCAGCAGCAGCGGGATCGTGCGCCGCACGTCCTCAAGCATGCTTGCCTGCTGCGGCATGGCGGACTCGTCTATCAGACGCTGGGCATAGCGCACCATGGCCGGATCGGCCCACGGATTGCGGGCATCGAGATCTGCCTTCGCGCAGATGATGCCGTTGAAATCACAATCGAATTCGACGTAAGGACCGAAGAAACGGTGATGCGTACTAAGATCGCGCGGCGCCGGGTGCTCGAAGCACACGCGCTGCGGCTGCCAGTCGGGCTTCAGGAGCTGGCGGATCAATCGCACCATGACTCCTAGCGCCAACTCGACCCGTTGGCGAGTCGGCTGATGCGCATTGCCCGCGATCAGCGCCTCGCGAATGATGACCAGATCGCCACATTCCTCGACCGCCAGCGATTGAGCACCATTGAGCATCCGCTGGTAGCGGATCAGCATGCCAAGCGAGTCGCGTAGCGTCGCCTGGTCCCGGATCAGCATTCCCACCGCCCCAAGATTGGACAACAGGCGGGATTCGGCCATGCACAAGCCAAAACTCTCGTTGCCCGACAAGGTCGCGGAGGCCTGTAGCAGGCGGCCGAAACGCTCCACCGGGATCATCAGGTCGGGCTCGTGAAGGACGCTCGGACTGATCCCGGCGTCAATCATCATCCGCACCGGATTCAGCCCGGCGGCACGAGCAACCTCGCTGTAGTTGGTGAGGGCCGCGGCGCGGACAAGTAACGACATCAGGGACGACACTGAACATTGACAGCCCATGATAGATAGCTGCCATGTGTTGTCAAGCAAGGATAACCCGACGCCCTCCGCTCCAGGAATCGAGCTCCCCATGTCAGCACCGGGTGTCGCAAAAAGCCAAGTGCAAGACGTACAAGGCAAAGCGTGAAATGTCCCCAGGCAGGATGATCCGGGCACGCTATTCGGGAATCGGTCGAACGTGATGCAAGCTTCCTTGCACTCACCAACACTGCAGGAGACAAGGAAATGAAGATCAGGCAAATCACCCCCGCCATCGGGGCCGAGATTACTGGCGTCAACCTCGGCGAGGCGGCGCGCGATCCGGCGCTCTTCGCCGAAATCAAGGCGGCACTGCTCAAGCACCGGGTCCTCTTCTTTCGCAAGCAGGAAATCACGCGCGCCGATCACGTGGCCTTCGCGCGCTGCTTTGGCGAACTGGAAGACCATCCTGTCGCCGGCAGTGTTCCCGAATATCCGGGCCTCGTGAAGGTCTACCGGAGCGACAACCCGCACAGCTACGAGAACAGCTATCACTGCGACGGCCTCTGGCGCCCCAATCCGGCCATGGGTGCCGTGCTGCGCTGCATCGAATGTCCCGAGATCGGCGGCGACACCATCTGGGTCAACATGGTGAAGGCGTATGAGGAGCTGCCGGAGGAGATCAAGGCAAAGATCGACGGCCTGCGCGCCCGGGCCAGCATCGAGCACAGCTTCGGCGCGGTCATGACGCCGGAAAACCGCGCCAAGCTCGCGCAGGATCATCCGCCGGTCGAGCATCCGGTGGTGCGGACCCATCCGGAGACCGGGGAGAAGATCCTGTTCGTCGGCGCCTCGTTCACAACGCACTTCACCAACTACAGCACGCCGGCCAACGTGCGCCATGGCATCGACAAGTCGCCAGGCGCCTCCCTGCTGCTCAACTACCTGACCAGCCGCGCCACCATTCCCGAATACCAGGTGCGATGGGCCTGGCAGGAGGGCGACGTAGCAGTCTGGGACAACCGCTGCACGCAGCACTACGCCGTCAACGACTACTTCCCGGCACCGCGCAAGCTGGAGCGCGCCGGCATCGTGGGCGATATCCCATACTGAGGCGCAAGCGGGCCAGCGGGTGGGTCAGGGCATCATGAAAGCGATCTGGTACGAGAAGCAAGGGCAGGCCGAGGAGGTACTGGCATTCGGCGACCTGCCCACGCCGCGACCGGCACCCGGCGAAGTACGCGTGCGGCTCCATGCGTCGGGCGTGAATCCGGCCGATGCCAACCGGCGAGCGGGACGCATGCATGGCGGCATGGAGTTCCCGCGCATTATTCCCAATAGCGACGGTGCTGGCGTGATCGACAGGCTTGGTGACGGCGTCGACCGAAGGATGCTCGGGTCGCGAGTCTGGCTGCATTTCGGACAGCGCGGGCGCCCTTTCGGTACGGCGGCGGAATACATCTGCCTCCCACATGAGTTGACATCGCCACTGCCGGAGCACCTGGACTTCACGCAGGGCGCATGCCTGGGCATTCCGGCCATGACCGCCTACTGGAGCCTGTTTCAGCATGGCGCGATCAAGGGAAAGCGGATCCTCGTGACCGGCGGCGCCGGCGCCGTCGGGCACTACGCGGTGCAGCTCGCCAAGTGGGGAGGTGCGTATGTCGTGGCCACCACCAGCCCGGGGCGCAAGGCGGCCCACGCCACACTCGGCGGCGCCGATGTCGTGATCGACTACGCAGCTGCGGATGCCGCGCTGCAGATTCTCGTTGCCACTCAGGGACATGGTGTCGATCATATTGTCGACGTCAATGCGGTCGACAATGCAGGGCTTTGCCTGCAGGTCGCCGCCCATCATGCGCAGTGGGTCTCGTATGCCAGCGGCGCCCACCAGGCACTTCCCCTGGTCGCTCTGATTCGCAAGAATCTCTGCCTGCAGGGGCTATACCTGCCCGCTTTGCCCTATGAGATTCGCTGGATCATCCAGCAGGGATTGTCGCACTGGATGAGTGACGTCCCCGATGCCATTCATGCTGTCGACAGTATCTTCGACTTGCGAGACACCGCGCAGGCTCACCTGGCTGTCGAGGCGGGCACCAAGCTGGGCACCGTCGTGGTCCGGTGCAATACGGCAAGTTAGCCAACATCAGCCAACGGTCGTGATTGCTCCCGGCTTTCGCGATCACATGCCGGAGCACTGGCAACTCTGAGCGGGAGCGCGGAGCGGCGACCGCCCTCGCCGCCGTCAGCCTTCGCGCTTCGCCAGCACCTCGCGGATGATCCGCAGGAAGGCCTCGGCCGGCTGTCCACCCGAGACAAGATAGCGCTTGTCGAAAATGATCGACGGAACGGAGCTGATCCCCATCGACTGGAATTGCGCCACCTCGCCGCGCACCTCGTCGGCATACTCGCCGCTCTCCAGCACGCGTTGCGCTTGCGTGGCATCGAGCCCCACCGATCGGGCCGCTTCCAGCAGCACCTCGTGATTGCTGGGGTCCTTGCCGCTGCCGTGATAGGCCTTCAGCAGCGCCTCCTTGAGCGCAAGCTTCTTGCCCTGCACGCCCGCCCAGTGCAGCAGCCGATGACCATCGAAGGTGTTGTAGACGTGCGTCCTGGGGGCGAAGGTGAAGCCCGCGCTGGCACCGCGGTCGCGGATCAGCGCCTGCCTCTCGGCGACTTGCGCGGCCGTGCTGCCGTTTTTCTTGCTGGCGTAGTCGAGAAGCGTCTGCCCTTCCGGCGGCATGTCGGGATTCAACTCGAACGGATGCACGACGATCTCGGCATCCACTTCGTCTCCGAGTTGCTCCAGCGCCTGCTTGAGCGACGACAAGCCGATGGCACACCACGGGCAGGCGATATCGGAGACAAAGTCGATCGTGAGTGCTTGAGTCATTGAGGTCTGGTGCGATCGTTGATGGCGCTGGCCATTGGACGAGCAAGGGTTGTCCGAAGGCGCGCAAGCGCGACTTCCACAACCCCGCCGCCGTCAGTCCGGAGTGAAGTTGATGGAGCGCAACAGCTTGCCCTGGCGCTCGTAGGATTCGCGCATATCCTTCAAGAGCTCTTCAGTAGTGGTCAGCGAGCCGGGCTCCATGCCCATCGCTTCGAGCCTTGGGCGCAGCGCGGGCGATTGCGTTACCATGAACACCGCCTCGCGCATCCTGGCGATCACGGCAGGCGGTACGCCAGACGCCGACCAGAGTCCCATCCAGCTCACGTCGCTGAGGTCGGGATATCCCAACTCGGAAAAGGTGGGAACACCGGGCAGTGCCGCCATGCGCTTGGGCGAAGCCACGGCATAGGCCCTGAGCTTCCCGGCCTTGATGAAGGGCAACGAAGTCGCCGGGCCGTCGAACATCAGGGGTACTTGTCCGCCCATGACATCCTGCAGAGCGGGCGGCGAACCCTTGTAGTTCACCGTGCCCGCATCGAGCCCGGCGAGGCGATTGAATTGCACGCCCATCGTATGGCCACGCGTGCCGACACCGAAGTTTGCATAGTCGACCTTGCCCGGGTTCGCCTTGATGTACGTGACCAGCTCCCCGAGATTCTTCGCGCGCAGGCCGGGATTCCCGACCAGAATGAGGCTGGAGCGCGCAAGCTGGGCAATCGGGACGATATCCTTGAACGGGTCGTACGGCGCCTTGATGACGTGCGGGACTTCCGAGGCGATCCCCTTCTGGATCAGGAGAAACGTGTAGCCATCACGCGGCGAAGACAGCATGCTCTGAACGGCGATGGTGCCGCCCGCGCCAGGCTTGTAATCGACGATCACCGCCTGGCCGAGCGGAGCCTCGAGCTCATGGGCAACCAGGCGCGCCACCATGTCCGCGGTACCGCCCGGAGGCGCGCCTACAAGTATGCGAACAGGTTTGGTGGGCCATTCGGCGGCGCGGGCAGCATCCATGGCCGGCATCAGTGCGCCAAAGGCAAGCGTAAGCGCCATGCCCTGGCGCACTATCTGTGTGAAGCAGTTCAATGCAGTCTCCATTCAGTCGGACCGGCCGCTGGCGAGCGCAGCGGATCCGTATCATCCTGCCTGGCGATGCTTCCCGCTTTGCCTTGTGCGCCCTGCATTTGACAATTGACGACAGCGCGCTGAGCGTGGCCGGGTGGGGCCTGTTGTCGGCGCCCCCGTGCGCCGTACCGTTCATTCGTCGAGGCGGATCTTTGCGTCGGTTGCGATCTTCGACCAGACTTGCAGATCGCGGCTGACAGTCTCGCCGAACTGCACCGAGGTCTTCATCGGCGGCGGGCCAAAGTTCATCGATTTCATCATGGCCGCCAGCTCGGGGGACGCCTGGACCTTGTTGGCTTCATCGGCCAGCCTCTTCACGATCGCCGGGTTGGTTCCCGCCGGCGCGAACATGCCGAACCAGCCCACCGCATCGAACTTGTAGCCCTGTTCACCCATTGTCTTGACATCAGGAAGCTGCGGCGCGCGCACATTGCCAGTAATGGCAATGGCACGGACCTTCCCGGAACGCAGGAAGGGAACGGGCGCGGCCGGATCGGTCCAACCGATTTTCACGACACCCGAGGACAGGTCGGTCAACAGCTGGTTCGAGGTCCGATAGGCGACGTGATCGGTCTTCATGCCGGTCTGCTTCTTGAGCCACTCCATGGTCAGCTGCCCTGAAGATCCCGTGGCCCAGCTCGCGTAGCTGTACTTATCCGGATTCGCCTTCACCAGCTGGATAAGCTCCTGCAGGTTGTGGACCGGCAGGTCATTGCTCACCAGCAACATCACGCCACCCTCGGCCGTCTCGGCGATCGGGACAAGGCTCTTCTGCGGATCATATGGGATGGTCTTCAGAACGGCCGGGGCGACGACCTGGTTCGATGCCGTGGTGTAGAGAATCGTGTATCCGTCGGCCGGCGCCTTGACCACAGCGTTGGTTCCGATGACTCCACTGCCGCCTGGCCGGTTTTCAATCACGACTGGCTGCTTCAAGACTGCCGTCAGGCGTTGCGCCATCACGCGTGCCAGGGCATCGGTTCCTGATCCCGCCGACGACGCAACGATCATCTGGATCGGGCGTGCTGGCCAGGCCTCCTCCGCCTGCACCCAGCCGGAAGCGCACAGCGCCAGGAGCGCTCCCGTGCCCAGCGTGACCGCGACCCGCTGTTGAATTCGGAATGCCATTGTCTACCTCCATGTAATTTTCTGTCAGCGCGCCCTCAAAGCCGCTTTACTGGCATTCGAACTTGCGCAGGAAGCCCTGGTGGCCGCCGTTACGATTGGGGGCGAAGCCATTCTTCTGAAGCGTTTCTTCTACCGTGTCGTAGAACACGCCAAGCTGCAGGATCTCGCGGGTCTGCTGCGCTGTCGCGATGGGGCGGCCAAACTCGCCGGCGATACGCACCAGTTGCTTGATCTGCTCGACCGTGCTCATCTTGCCCGTGCGGGTCTGGTTCCAGAGTACATCCTCGATGCCACACCGCACGTGCAGGCCCAGAGCCATGCCGATCATATTGATGGGCAGCACGTTCAGCACGGAACTCTCCACCGTTAGCACGGCGCCGTCCGGCACAGCACGCAGGATGTTTGCCAGGTTGTAGATGTTCGCCTGGTCCATGCCGCCGCTGATAGCCACCCAGTTCATCACCAGCGGGCCCTTGTAGACGCCGCGGCGAATCATCCGCTCGATGGTTTCAAAGCTGTTGATGTTGTAGCACTGGAACTCGCTTTGAATTCCGGCGGCTGTCAGGCGTCGAACGTGCTCCTCGTACCAGCTCGGATTCGAGGGCACGACCATGTCCTTGTAGGTATCGTAGAGGTGCGGGAATCCTCGCGAAACGCCCTTGAAGTCATCCACACCGGCATGCTCCGTCACGTTCATCTGCGACGTGTTGACGGTCACCGTCACCTGGTCGGGCTTCGGATCGAGTTCAGCCAGCATATGGCGCGTGTCATCGCTGAGCCATTTGGCGGCCTGCCCTTCTTCGGGCGCGAAGCTGATGGAGCCCCCCACCTGGATGACCATTTCCGGGCAGGCGGCGCGCACCCCGGCGATCAGTTCGTTGAACTTGGACAGGCGCTTGCTGCCCTTGCCATCTTCTTCGCGCACGTGCAGATGCAGCACGCGCGCACCGGCTTCGTAGCAATCCACCGCCTTCTGGATCTGATCCGCCATGGTGACGGGGATGTCTTCCGGGAAGTCCGAAGGAATCCAGCCCGGCGCGTAGGGAGCGGCGGTGATGATCAGCGGTTGCTGGTTCTCGGGATAGAGGTGGCCGTCGAGGAAGTTCATGTTGATGGATCTCCAGTTGAGATGTGAATCTTGAGAATGTCGAACCAGATGGGAAACTGTCAGATCATGAAAATGGATGAGCCGGTGGTCTTTCGGGATTCGAGATCCCGATGTGCCTGCGCGGCGTCCTCCAGCGCATAGCGCTGGTTGATCTCGATGCGGATGCGGCCTGCCGCCACGTGGCCGAACAACTCGTCGACCAGTTCCGCCTTTTCGGCAGGATCGGCGATATAGTCCGCCAGGCCGGGGCGAGTCAGGTATGCCGAGCCTTTGCGGGCCAGGATCGCCGGATCGAACCCCGTGACTGGGCCGGAGGCGAAACCCACGCATACCAGCAGGCCACGGCGCTTGAGCGAGTCCAGCGAGGACATGAAGGTATCCTTGCCCACGCTGTCGAACACCACGGACACGCCCACGCCATCCGTCAGTTCCCGCACACGCTTCGCTACGTCCTCATGGCTGTAATTGATCGTGTGATCGCAGCCATGCGCACGCGCCAGTTCGGCCTTGGCATCGGTGGATACCGTGCCGATCACGGTCAGCCCAAGCAGCTTGGCCCATTGCGAAATGATCAGCCCGGCACCACCCGCCGCGGCGTGCAGCAGAATGGTGTCGCCCGACTTGAACGGGTAGATGCGGCGCATCAGGTAGGCCGCTGACAAGCCCCGCATCGTCATGGCCGCGGCGACCTCGCAACTGATTGACTGCGGCAGCTTGATCAGCGGTGCGGCAGAGATCAGCCGCTCAGTGCTGTAGGCGCCGAGCGTGTTGGTAAAGCCCGTATAAGTCACGCGATCGCCAACTGCCAGATGCTTGACGCCGGCACCCACTGCCTCAATAACGCCGGCGGCTTCGTTGCCAAGGCCGCTGGGCAGCGGAACCTGGTAAGTACCGCTGCGGAAGTAAGTGTCGGCGAAATTCAGGCCTACGGCCGCGTGACGGAGGCGGACTTCGCCCGGCCCCGGCTCGCCGACACTGATGTCCTCAAAGCGAAGGACATCGGGGCCGCCTGTCTCGTAAAACTTCACGACTTTCGCCATGTCGTCTCCTGTTTTTTATCAGAGTTGACTGTTCACCTGCGGCTTGCCGCTCGGGCTCGCCAAAGGACAACTGAATCTTCTGGCCTGGCGCAACTTTCCGCTTTGCCGTTCACGTCTTGGTCTTTTCCTTTTGTGACACCCCGGCGCCGGTGTCGTGGCTTGTCCGCAGCATCAATCCGGGCGTCGATGCCAAGCCTCGCTCAGCGCGAAAAAGGCCAGGCACAAGCGCCAGCGCGCTCTGCCCGGGACTGCGGCAGAGCGCGCTGGCGCTTGTATGTGCTGGGCGAGCCCTGCTTCCGGCTCCCGTCAGGCTCAGAAAATGTGACGGATACCCACGGCAGCGCCGAACATCGACGTCTTGCCATTCGGCAGGGCGTAACTGTTCAGCGTCAGGCTGGTGGCAAAGTTGCTCGCGGCCGATTCCATGGCCAGACCGCCGTTCCTGGAATAGGCCGTGGTCAGATAAACGTCCGTACGCTTCGAGAACGCATAGTCGGCAATCAGGGCGATCTGCCATGGATTGGCCAGGCCAGTGTTGCCGCCGAGATTTTTTACATTCTGATAGTCGTACTCGAGCGTAAAGTCGATTGCGGAAGACAAGCGGTATTGACCGCCGATCCAGTAGAAATCGTCGCGCAGAATCAGCGTACCGTTCTGGCTCTTGTTCTGGCCCCAGCGGTAGCCGCCCATTACCCTTGCGGTGTCATTGAAAGCAAAGCTGGCCATGACCGCAGCCTTCTTGAAAGCCCCGTTGCCGGTTCCGATGGTCGGATTCCACTGGTCATACGCGATGCCCACCCCGAAAGGCCCGGCAAGATAGCTCGCACCAGCGCCATAGGCGGAGTCGCGACGGAACTGTCCCGGCACCTCGCCATTTCCGCCCGCAGCCGGAACGGTCGAGGTGACTTGCGGAAGCGTCGTCCCCACGCCGAACGACCAGTTTGCATTGACGGTGAGGCCCCCGAACGTGCCCGTATATTTCGCGGTGTTGTCTTCGCGGAAGTTGCCGCCGGCGATCACGCCAACGGGCTCATACTGCGTGGCGTATCGCGCCGGCACAAAGTTGGCCAGCGTAGAGAACATGGAAGTGTATTGACGGCCAAAGGTAAGCTGGCCGTATGGCGCAGCAAGACCAACGAAGGCCTGGCGGCCAAACAGGCGGCCACCCTGTTGCGAGGTGCCGGCATCGGAATTGAAGCCGCTCTCCAGGACAAAGATCGACTTCAGCCCTCCCCCCAGGTCTTCCGTGCCACGAAGGCCCCAGCGAGAGCCGGAGTATCCACCAGCGTCCTCGCGAATGACCTTGCCGCCCTGGCCCGGGTTGAAGCCATTACTCGCCGAGGGCACCGCTCCGACGTGATTGACATATTCGACGTTCACGTCGACCACGCCGTACAACGTCACGCTGGATTGCGCTTGGGCGGCTCCACAGGCACAAGCAGCCGCCAGGCCAATCATCGTCTTCTTCATTCCGTTCTCTCCTCCACCTTTCTCTGTTTGAATCGTCCTGCCATCTCGCTATGGCGAGGCAATGCTAAGGAACATTGCCGTCGCGCGACGCAGCGACTTCCCGGAAGTCACGAATTGACAAGTCCGTGTCCAGACAAGACAAGCCTGGAAACCGTGAATGCCAGATACGCGTCGGCAAAAAACCACGGCTTGAACTCACCGCAGCGTCAGCAGACCGGAAGAGACAATGCTTGAGAATCGGGCAGCCTCGGACTCAAGGCCAGGAAGAAGTGCGCACGGCGCGGGCGGACAAGTGCCTGGTGATCAGGACTGGATGAGGGTATTGGGAGACGTAGCGAGTAGCGAGTCGTCCGTGTCACCAACGCTGACAACGCCTGAAACGAAAGAACCCTGGGACAATCGCGTGATTGCGCCAGGGTCCTCAATGCAAAGCGCTGGCGACCAGCATGGACGCTAGCGCTGTGCCTGCTGTCAATCCGTTCCCTTCAGTTCGATCAGCAGATCCTTCGCCGCCACGCGGTCTCCCTGCTTCACGTACACGGCGGCAATTTCGCAGTCGCGCTCGGCCGGGATATGGGTTTCCATCTTCATCGCCTCGAGCGCAAGTAGTGTCGTGCCGGCCGCGACCTTCTGGCCCGGCTGGACTGCCACGGTCACGATCGAGCCCGGCATCGGCGCGGCAATATGCAGCGGATTGCCAGGGTCGGCAACGGTCCGGCCCTGACGCGCCGGCCCGGTTTGCGCGGCATGGCGCTGTTCGATCACCGCCGTGCGTGATTGCCCGTTCAGTTCGAACTGGACCTTGATGTTGCCCTCCTCCGCGTCCGGATGAGAGCCCTGCAGGGAGATGAGCAGGGTCTTGCCCGGGGCGATGTCGACCGCGACCTCCTCCTGTGGCTGCAGGCCATAGAGGAAGGCCGGCGTCGGCACAACCGACGTATCGCTGTAGGTCCGCACGTGCGTGTGGTACGCGACCGCCTGCTTGGGGTACATCAGGTAAGACGCCAGCTGCCGGTCGTCGAGGGACTGTTCGCACGCCGCTTCAGCTTCGGCGCGTGCTGCCTCCAGGTCCACCGCCGGAATCTGGTCGCCGGGCCGGTAAGGCGCGGGCGGCTCGCCGCGCAGGACCTTGCGCGAGAGTTCCGCGGGGAACCCGTCAGGCGGGAAGCCCAGTTCGCCCTTGAACAAGGAAACCACCGACTCGGGAAACGCGATCTCCCGGGCCGGATCGCAGACATCGGCGGCACTCATATCATTGGCCACCATCATCAGTGCCATGTCGCCGACCACCTTGGAGGTCGGCGTCACCTTGACGATATCGCCGAACATCTTGTTGACCTCGGCATACGCCTGCGACACCTCGGTCCAGCGATGCTCGATGCCGAGCGAGCGCGCCTGCTCGCGCAGGTTCGTGTACTGGCCGCCGGGCATCTCGTGGCGGTAGACATCGGCCGTGCCGGCGCGGATCTCCGATTCGAACGGTGCGTAGTAGCGGCGCACGCCCTCCCAGTACATCGACGCCTCGTGCAGCCGCTCCAGCTCGAGCCCGGGGTCGCGCTCGCCGCCGGCGAGTGCCGCCGCGATGCTCGACAGGTTCGGTTGCGAAGTGAGCCCGCTCATCGCATCCAGCGCGCCATCCACCGCATCGCAGCCCGCACCAATGGCAGCCAGGACGGAAGCGGCCGATATGCCGCTGGTGTCGTGCGTGTGGAAGTGCACAGGCAGGCCAGTCTCGTCCTTGAGCGCCTTGACGAGCGCTGCCGCGGCTTGCGGACGGCAGATCCCCGCCATGTCCTTGATGCCCAGCACGTGCACGCCGGCAGCCTGCAGTTCGCGCGCGATCCCGACGTAGTACTTCAGGTCGTACTTCGGGCGGGAGCCGTCGAAGATGTCACCGGTATAGCAGATCGCGCCTTCGCACAGCGCGCCGCTTTCGCACACGGCATCGATCGCGACGCGCATATTGCGCACCCAGTTCAACGAATCGAAGACACGAAACACGTCCACGCCGGCGCTGGCAGCCTGGCGGACAAAGAATTTCACCACGTTGTCCGCATAGTTCGTATAGCCGACAGCATTCGAGCCGCGCAGCAGCATCTGGAACAGGATGTTCGGCACCCGCTCGCGCAGTTGCTCAAGACGTTGCCACGGGTCTTCCTTGAGGAAGCGCAGCGCCACGTCGAACGTCGCTCCACCCCAGCACTCCATCGAGAACAGCTGCGGCAGTTCCCGCGCGTAGAATGGCGCGATCGGCAGCATGTCCGCGGTACGCATGCGCGTGGCGAACAGCGACTGGTGCGCGTCGCGCATGGTCGTGTCGGTCAGCAGTACCCGCTTCTGCTCCAGCATCCAGCGCGAGAACTTCTCCGCACCGAGTTCGCGCAGCAGGTCGCGCGTGCCAGTGGGGAGCGGGCCTGCGGTATCCACCGCAGGCAACACCGGGCTCGGCAATGGCAGCGGCGGCAGCAAGCGGCCGCTCATTTCCGGATGCCCGTTGACGCACACATCGCCGAGATAGCGCAGCAGCTTGGTCGCACGGTCCTGCCGCTTGGTGAAGGCCAGCAGTTCCGGCGTCTTGTCGATAAAGCGCGTGGTGACGTCGCCTGAGCGGAAGGCCGGATGGTTGATGACGTTCTCAAGGAACTGCAGGTTGCACGCGACGCCGCGGATGCGGAACTCGCGCAGCGCGCGGTCCATGCGCCGGATCGACTCGGGGGCAGTCGGTGCCCACGTGGTGACCTTGACCAGCAGCGAGTCATAGTACGGCGTGATCACGGCGCCACCGTAGGCCGTACCGGCATCCAGGCGCACGCCGAAGCCCGCCGCGCTGCGGTAGGCGGAGAGCCGGCCATAGTCCGGCAGGAAGCCGTTCTCGGGATCCTCGGTCGTGATCCGGCATTGCAGCGCATGCCCGTTCAGCGAAATACCCGACTGTTCCGGCACGCCTGCAGCGCGCACGACGATCTTGCCGTCGGCATCGCGCGTGTTCTCCGTCATGCCGATATGGCCGCCCTCGGTAATGCGGATCTGCGCCTTGACGATATCGACGCCGGTCACCATTTCGGTCACCGTGTGCTCGACCTGGATGCGCGGGTTGACTTCGATGAAATAGAACTGGCCGGAATCGGCATCCATCAGGAATTCGATCGTGCCCGCATGCGTGTACCCGACTGCGCGCATCAGCCGCATGGCAGCATCGCACAGCGCCGTCCGGCCGGCATCGTCCAGGTAAGGCGCCGGCGCGCGCTCCACCACCTTCTGGTTGCGCCTCTGCACGGTACAGTCACGCTCGTACAGGTGCACCAGGTTGCCGTGCGTATCGCCGAGCGCCTGTACCTCGACATGGCGCGCGTTGCGCACCAGTTTCTCGACATAGACCTCGTCGTTGCCGAACGCGGCCAGCGCCTCGCGGCGTGCGGCCGGCAGCGCGGTCTCCAGGTCCTGTTCGTTCTCCAGCATGCGCATGCCGCGCCCGCCTCCGCCCCAGCTCGCCTTGAGCATCAGCGGATAGCCAATGCCGGCCGCCAGGCGCTTGCACTCGTCCAGGTCGTGGGGCAACGGATCGGTCGCCGGCATCACCGGCACGCCCGCCTCGATCGCCGCATTGCGAGCCGCTACCTTGTTCCCCAGCTTGCGCATGACCTCTGGCGACGGGCCGATCCAGCGGATCCCCGCGTCGATCACGGCTTGTGCGAAATCGGGATTCTCCGAGAGAAAGCCATAGCCGGGGTGGATGGCGTCAACCTTTGCCTTCCGGGCGATGCGCAGGATGTCGTCGATGTCGAGATAGGCCGCCAGCGGCTTCTTGCCCTCGCCAACCAGGTAGCTTTCGTCTGCTTTGAAGCGATGCAGCGCGAGGCGGTCTTCCTTCGAATAGATCGCCACCGTCCGGATATTCATTTCGGCCGCGGCGCGCATCACGCGAATCGCGATCTCGGAGCGGTTGGCAATCAGCAGAGACTTGATCGGGGTGTAGTTCATGGGGCAATAGAAAACGAGTCCGCCATACGCAAAAGGCACGGCATGGTTAGATGTCGGATAGCGAAGCTCTCCCCGCTAGCGAGCCAGAGCGAACAGACTGCTATTCGTGCCAGGCAAACGGCGTGTGCGAATCCATCCAATCATGGTGTCCCTTTGCGACTGCCCATGCCCAATGCGAACGCCGTGGAGGCGCCTCAGCGCAATTGCCGCTTTCCCTGCACGCATGGCCAGCATGCAGCTTGCTCCCCTCGCCGGCAGGCTCGCGGTTCGCGCCTGCATCGATCTGTCCGTAATACGTCACCGTGCACTCCTCCTGATAACCTCGACGCCACTCTATGGCGCATTCGATACGAGATATGCGGAACACGATCCTCGTGCCCATAAGCACATGGGCATCGCAAGAAGCGCACCAACGCCTCATAAATAGCGTAACTCATTGTTTTTATTACGAATTTCTACATTGATCGGCAACCGGGACTTTCAGCATCGAAATTCATGCTTTCAACCCTGAAATCCTGCAATCCTCGCGAGCGCGCGGCTGGGCCTTGCCGGGACCTGGGCGGTCTTGCTGCTAGCACGCCTCGCCGGGCCTTGCCTCTTTCACCCCACTGTACTCTGCAGCGCCCGCGCGAACTGCCATTGAAGCCTCTTCCCAGGGACCGCTATCCTGCCTGCGGGCCGGGTTGCTGCGCGCGGGGTGCTAGACAGCGCCTCTGGCATAAGATCGCCGGAGGATGCCCGGCCCGCCTCCAACCAACCCTTCGCCGTAGCGACCAAGGCCGTCATGACAAGAGGCTTTGGCAGTGACATCCATGGCTGCCTCGGCATGCTGCGCCCGGCCACCGGCAATACGGGTATATCGCTAGCGCGGCTCACTGGCGGGCCTGCCTATACTGGCGGGGCGCCGGGCACCGACAGGGAACTGCCCGCTTGCGCCCAGATACTTCAGCAGGCATCGGCGGCCCTCCCTGGATGGACCCCGGTTGCCTGCCCACGGGCCATGAACATGGAGAAGGGCATGCCCAACGAACAATTCCTAGCCACCCAGGAAACGCGCCGCTCCGGCCTGCAGGCCCTGCGCGCGGCGCTGCTGCAGGTCCACAAGGAAGTCATCGGCTATGACCGCGGGCAGTACGAGCGCCTGAATGGTCCCATCCCCGCAGGCTTGTTCGTGCAACTGGTGACGGAAGACAATTTCTTCCGCTGGCTCGACCCGCTGTCGCGCCTCATCATCGAGATCGACGAGGAACTGGAGTCCGCCGAACATCACGATGAAACCTGCCGCGCCGTCGCCCGTGCCACGGAAAGGCTGTTCAGCGACAAGGGAGACGGCACGTTCCGCAAGCGCTACCAGGAAGCCCTGCAGGACGAATCCGGCGTCATCGTGGCACACGGGCGGCTGATGTCCGTGATCGGACAATTGCGGCAGTTGCCTTAGCCCTTGCTTCGCACCTTCCGTTTCCGCGGGTGCAGCACCTCGGTATCGACGGCAACCGGATCGCTTGCGGGGAACGTTTCCTCCAGGGCCTCATCCAGCTCGCGCTCGATTTGCTCGTCGGGCGTTGCCGGCGCAGGCTTGTCCTGTGCCGGACCTGGCTTCGGCGCATGCCCTGTGACCGGTTTTCTCATGGCAACACTCCTCTGCTTGCGGCCTGTGCGCGCCTGTCAGCGATCGACGGACGCCCGGGATTGATCTCGCGCAGCATTAGTGCCCGTGGCCGCCGTGCGAACCGCTCCAGCCACCTCGCCCGCCCCCGCGCCAACCGCCATGCCAGCCCCCACCGTGGCCATGCCACCCTCCATGGCCACCGTACCAGCAGCATCCGCCGTAGATGGCAAAGCTGCCATAGTAGCTACCGTAGCCCGGACCGTAGTAAGGATAGCCAGGCGTTACCGGATAGCCGCTGTAGTAAGGAGAACCGGCCGGATAGGCTGGGTAGGCAAGATAGTCGCCGCCATAATAATCCGGATACACCGCGCAACCTGCCAATAGCGTGGCCATCGCTGCCGTCGTGAAGATGCTACCGACCGTGTATCGCATGATCCATCCAACGCCTGCGCGTGGGCCGGATTGCCCACCTTATATCCGTTAGACCCGCGGTGCCCCGGACTGATCCCGAGGGCATCCTGCCCCCGGATCGCCAGACTTAGTGTCCAAAGACACAATTCATGGACAAATTTAGGACTTATCCGATTTTCTAATGAGAACTAGCGGAATAAATTCGCCCGTGCACCCATCCCGCGGGTGCCCCGACGAGCCAGGACCCCCTTCCTGGTTCATTACACTGCCACGATGGTCCCCGCCATCGTGGCATTTCTTTCGCTGCGCCGGATCGTGGGAATTGGAAGGGGTTGGTTTTTCGTGCTTGGCAGGCGCTGCTGTTTCGCCGGCATGGCCGGCGGGGCCCTTCAGTGAATGATTAAGTTATCGTCCTGGCGCCTGTAGTCCTTGTTCCACCATATCGATCAAACGCTGCCCAAGCACCTCGGCCTGCGCCGGCTCCCTGCCGCGCAGGGGTCCGTCGAGCAGCAACATCGACAATCCGTGTACCGCGGACCAGGCCAGGTACTCGGCGCCGGGACGGCGCTCTGCCGGCAGGATTCCGGCCTCGGCCATCCTGTCCAGTGCCGTCGACAGCAATTGGAAAGGATTCAGCCCGCTATGGCCCGCCTTCGCCGGATCGGCATCGGTCTCTACCTCGTCCGGCACGGAAAATGCCGTACGAAACAACCCAGGCTCGGCAAGTGCAAAACGCAGATAGCCGGTGCCGACGGCGCGCAGGTTTGCGCGAGCCAGCGCCGCGGCGCTGCTGCCGGGCCGGATCCCGCCCAGTTCGGTCTCCATGGCGATCGCCAGCGCGGACAGTGCCGCCGCGCGCACGGCCTGCAACAGGTCCTGCCGGCTGGAAAAGTGCCGATAGGCCGCGTTCGGTACCACGCCAGCCCGGCGCGTGGCTTCGCGCAAGACGACGGCGTCCGGCCCTCCTTCGCGCGCCAGGTCGATGCCAGCCTCCAGCAGCGCACGGCGCAGGTCGCCGTGACGATACGTCGCGCGGGCCGGCATAGGTGAAGCGATCCGGCTCATGATTTTCCCCCAGCACACACTGTTCTTATCTTGTACAGCCAATAGTGAACAGTGTACACAATGGCAAGCGACGGCGCAGCCCTGGTGCTGTGGCTACAGGATCGGCGCGAACAATTTCGCCACGTGCATGGCGACGCGCAGCGGCGCCGGTGCCCTGAGGAACTCTTCGACACCGATGCGCCGCGCCTGCGCAAAATCGCTTTCCAGCATGTCGGCGACCTGCCCCGCGAACTCCCGATCGGCCGTCATGATCATCAGCTCGAAATTCAGCCGGAACGAGCGATTGTCCAGGTTCGCGGTACCGACTGCCGCCGCCTCGTCGTCGATCAGGATGACTTTCTGGTGGAGAAAGCCTGGCTGGTAGCGGTACAGCTTGATGCCGGCGGTTACCGCCTGATGCGCATAAAGCGTGGACGCGGCAAACACCACCAGATGGTCCGGCCTGGCAGGGATCAGGATACGTACGTCCACCCCGCGCAGTACCGCCAGGCGCAGCACCGCGAAGACCGCCTCGTCCGGGACGAAGTAAGGCGACGTGATCCAGACCCTGTGCTTGGCCGCCTGGATTGCCTCGACAAAGAACAGCGAGCAAGTCTCCTGCGCATCGGCCGGGCCGGTGGGCACCACCTGGCACGTCATGCGGCCGCCCGCGTCAGGCGGCGGCATCAACAGGTAAGGCACTTCGCGTGCGGCCCAGTACCAGTCTTCGGCAAACGCCATCTGCAGGTCCAGCACGGCACTGCCGCGCACCCTGATATGCGTGTCGCGCCACGGCGCCAATGGGGGCCGCTGGCCAAGATATTCGACCCCGACGTTGTGCCCGCCGACAAAGGCCTGCGCGCCATCCACGATGACGAGCTTGCGATGGTTGCGGAAATTGAGCTGGAATCGATTGACAAAGCCGCGGTGGGTGGAAAACGCCCGCGCCTCCACGCCAGCCGCCAGCAGCGTTTTCACATAGCCGCGCGGCAAGGCGTGGCACCCGATGCTGTCATAGAGGAAGTAGACCTTGACGCCAGCCTGTGCACGTTCGCATAACAGCGCCTGGAGGCGCCGGCCGAGCACGTCGTCGTGGACGATGAAGAACTGGACGATCACCACCCGCGTGGCGGCGGCCACCGCCTCGAAAATGGCCTCGAACGTTGCGGTGCCATTGACCAGCAGGCGCACATCGTTGTTGGCCAGGCAAGGCATGCCCGTCAGCCGCGGCAGCGCGCGCATGCAGACCTGCTCCGGCGCGTGCACCACGCAGGCGCTGCGCGCCTCGCGGTCTTCGGGCGTCATGCCGTGGCGGATCTCCCGCAGCCGGTCGTCGTTGAACCGGCGCGCGTTGACATAGCCCGCAAACCGGCTCCTGCCGAAGATCAGGTAAGGCACCAGCGCAATGTACGGCATCATCACCAGCGATCCTGCCCAGGCGATCGCGCCCGGCGCCGTGCGCACCGTGATGACCGCGTGCAACGCGGCCAGTACGCCGATGATATGGAAGATCAGGACGGTCGTCGCGACAACGCTCGCGCTCAGCATGTGCAGGCTTCCCAGGTTCGCGCCATGCGGAACCGGATCACGATAGGTCCTATTTTGGCACAGCGAAGTGCCGGCCGCGGCTCCGCGACCTCGATTGCCCCCTTCCGACCCGGTAAGCGCCCGCCCAACGCAATCTCGCCACGCTTCTGCTCTACCTCAAAGTTCCGGCTGGAATCGGATTTGTCCGATTGTTACGCGGCGTTTGCCTTTATACGCTTGCGGATCAATGCCTTCGGCAAACCCGATTCCCTGACTCCTGCCACCATCGTATGCCTGACCCCATGAACATCGCGCTGCTGAGCGGTCAGTCAGCACACCTCAAAACCATGCCGGACCTGCTGGCCCGCTCAGGCTTTCGCTGCAATGTCTTTGCCTCCCCGCGCGCGCTCATCCAGGGCGTCAGCCAGGCTTCGTACGACATGCTGCTGATCCACGACGAACTGCCGGACACTAGCGCCGTCGATGTCATCCGCACCGTGCGCTGCGCGCGCTCGCGTGATCTGCCCATCATGATGCTTGGCGACGGCAGCAACGAGGAGGCACTGGTCGAAGCACTGGACGCCGGAGCCGACGACTACCTGTGCGGTCCGCTCAGCGCGCGCGTTCTGATTGCGCGCATCGGGGCCCTGCGCCGGCGCGCCACGGGCGACCGCCAGAGGCAGGGGCTGGTGGTGCGCGCAGGCCCGTACCAGCTCAACAGCGTGGGCCGTTTCGCGTTGCTGCACGGCGAACGCATCACCCTGACGCCCAAGGAATTCGACCTTGCCATGCTGCTGTTCTCCAATGCCGGCCGCGTGCTGGCCAACCGCCGCATTGAACAGGCCATCTGGCACCATGAACTGCCACCCTTGTCGCGCGCCCTGGCCGGACTGATGTCGCGCCTGCGCAAGACCCTGCGGCTCAGCCTGGAGACCGGCATTTCGATCACGGTAGTCTATGCGCACGGCTATCGCCTGGATATCCACGACGACGACCCCATGCATCAGCCCAATCCGCTTGCCGGCAAGCCATTCGCACTGTCTCACCCATGACCCTGGCTAGGCGGGCAGCCGGTCAGCCAGCGTCTTGAAGTCGATTACCGCAAGGCCGTTCGCGGCCCGCTTGGCCGCATGCTTTGCGGCGGCGGCCGCGGCACCGATCTGCTGGCTGCCGACGTGCTGCATGCCATTCACCGCCTCCGCCCCCACTCGCACCACGCCTGCCGCCATCGAGACTGGCGGGAAGAAAGCCGGCTGACCGTTGCGGTCCTCGGCATGGATGCCGCCCGCGGCGCGGTCTGCCGGCGTGTACATGTCTCGAGCCGCCTCGTTGAAGCGGCCAATGGCCGCGCCCACGCGCGCTGCCCAGTCCGCGCTCTGGTATAGCAGCAGGAAGTCGTCACCACCGACGTGGCCCAGGAAATCGCGTGCCGGGTCGCAAGCCTCGGTGAGGATGGCTGCGGCCCCCTTGAGCATCTCATCGCCTTCCCAGTAGCCGTACTTGTCGTTGTATGGCTTGAAGTGGTTCAGGTCGACATAGCATGCGACAAACGCATTGCCGGCCTCGATGAGGCGATCGATATGCTGGTTCAGCGGAATATTGCCAGGCAGGAATGTAAGCGGATTGGCATAGCGCGCAGCCTCCATGCGGACCTCCGTGATCGCGCGAACCAGATCTGCCCCATTGCCCAGGCCCATGTAGCGTCCATGGCTGGTGATGACAAAACCTTCGGCCAGCGAGCGCGGGTTCTCGCCAGCCAGGATCTGCGTCATCGCTTCCAGCCCGGCATGCAGGTCGAAGCAGGCGGGCTCGCGGTTGGCCTGCGTAATGCATGCCTTCTTGCCGTACAGTTCGCGATGGAACGGCGCCGCATAGCGGTCCATGAAACTCTGCCGGTTGATGATGGCCAGCGGCTTCTGGTCTTCGCTGACGATCGCCACGGCCTGCAGATCGGGCTGCGACTGGAACGCTTGCAGCACGTCATCATTGGCCGTACCCGGCAAGACAGCCGGCGCCACGCGCAGCAGCCGCCCGGCCGTGATGCCCGACCAGCCGGAACGAACCATCTGGGGAAACACCGCGATCTGGCGCGAGGTCAGCACCCGCCTGACGTGCATGCCGGCCTGCGCTGGCGGCTCGGCCCGCGGCCGCCCCAGGTAGTAGCCTTGCGCCCCGGCCACGCCGAGGTCGCGGATCACGGCCAGTTCTTCTTCCTCTTCAATGCCTTCGGCGATCACACGCCCGCCAAACGCCTCCATCATGCGCAACACGCCGCGCAGGATCTCCAGGCGCCGCGAACACGACGCGATGCCGCGGATCAGCGACTTGTCGATCTTCACGAACTGCGGCGACAGGTGGGCCAGCAGGTCCAGGTTCGCATGGCCGGTGCCGAAGTCATCGAGCGCGTATTGCATGCCCAGTTCGCGCAGGACTGCCATGGCCTGACCGAAGCTCGCCGCATCGCCGATCGGCGTCTGCTCCGTGACCTCGATCACCAGGCGCGCCGGCGCGATGCCGGCTCCAAGCAGCATGGAAAGACCGCTGCCGCGCCCGGCAAGCAGATGCCGCAGCGTAAGCGGGCTGAAATTGAGGAAGAGCTTGCCCGGCAGGTCGAGCGCGCCCCAGGCCGCCAGCGCCGTGCGCGCGGCATGCATCTCCAGCGCAATGGTGCCCGTGGAGCCCTGCGCCAGCCTGAACAACGCCTCCGGACTGGCATGCGGCGAGTTTGCCGGGCCGCGGATCAGCGCTTCATAGCCAAGTATTTCCGCCGACTCCGCTTGCACGATGGGCTGGAAAACGGCATGCAGGGGCGGCAGCGACGGCAAGGAAATAGCTGCCTCGAGACGGGCATCTGGAGGCATAGCGGCAGGCAAGCCTGGCATAAAAAGGAAAACCGGAAAATTGCTGGGCAAGCGCCCGGCGCATATTTCATGACAACAATATGACACCCATGTGACACCGAGCACACCTGATGCCTGTCACGCTATCGTCACATTTCTGCACCAGTATCCGTGCCGGCTGTGGCCCACGCGCCCCATTCATCGAACCAGCGCGACCGCCCGGCCGGGTCAAGAACGTCCGGGATTGCGCAGTCGCCCCATTGCGGCCTGCACGATCTGACGGACACGTCATGCGGGCACCATGTCCGCCGGAGTCGTATTCGTGTTGCAGACACTCAAGCTATCCGGCCAGCCAGGCCAGGCCCGCTGGACCTCGCGCCTCGCGCGCCTGCCGTTGCTGGCGCGACTGTGCGCCGCGTTCGCGCTGGTGTACCTGTTCGGCGCCGCGGTCGGCGTGACAGGCATTGTCAACCTCATTGACCTGCGCCAGCGCAGCGACGCACTCTATCGCCAGGACATGCACGGGGCGATTTCCGCCGAACGGGCGCAATCGGCGCTGGCTCGGCTGGGACGGGCGCAGTTGTCCATCACCATGGCGACGAGCGGCAGCGAGCGCGATGAAGCTGCCGCCGACATCGACGCGGCGCTGGGCCGGCTCGATACTGCGCTCGAAGGAATCCGGCGCGCTGCGCCAGCCCAGGCCGAGCGCCTCCAACCCGAGCGCGCCCAGGCCGGCAAGCTGCTGCAAGCCTATGTCGCACTGGTACGCCAGCAACCGCTGGACCCGCTGCAGTTCGACAGCGCGGTTTCCGTGGACGGCCATTTCGTCTCGGAACAGCTCATGAGACTGAGCGGCATGATGGAAGCAACACGCGCGCGCCAGGAGCGTCAGGCCGCCGACACCATGGCAAGCGTCGGTTCGCGCCAGGCCATGGCCCAGGCGCTGATGATCGGCCTGCTGGCGGCCAGCCTGGCCGCCGCAGCCGCACTGGCATGGTTCGCCGCACGCAGCCTCACCACCGAGCTTGGCGGCGAACCGGCAGACGCCGCGGGGGCGGCCACGCGCATTGCGGCTGGCGACCTCACGGGCGCGATCCGCCTGCGCAGCGGCGGCACCCACAGCGTGCTGGGCCTGCTTTCGCGCATGCGCGACCAGTTGGCCGGCGTGCTGGCACGCATCCGCGATTCCGCCCAGGACATTACCGCCGCCAGCGCCGGCATCGCCGCGGGCAATCACGACCTCGCCGCGCGCACCAGCCAGCAGGCCGCCGCGCTGGCGGGCGCGGCCGAGAGCGTGCGCCGCCTGGCCGAGCTGGTCAGACAGTCCCACACCCAGGCCACCGGATCCAGCAGCGTCGCACAGCAGGCGCGCACAGCCGCGCATTCGGGCTCGGCAGTCGTGCGCGAGATGAGCGGCGCCATGGAAGCCGTACACGTGCATTCGCGGCACATCGCCGAGGTCGTCACACTGATCGAGAGCATTGCGTTCCAGACCAATATTCTCGCCCTGAATGCAGCGGTCGAAGCCGCACGCGCCGGCCCGGCCGGGCGCGGCTTCGCCGTGGTGGCGCAGGAAGTCCGCGCATTGGCGCAGCGCAGCGCGAGTTCGGCCCGAGAAATCGGCGACATCGTCGGCAACGCCACGCGAGAGATCGAGCGCAGTGCGCACCTGACCACGGAAGTGGTCAACGCCATGGATCGCATCGACACCGCCGTGGGCCACAGCCACGATCTGGCCAGCGAGCTTTGCGGACTGGCCGATGAACAGGCTCAAGCCGTCCGCGCTGTCGGGCATTCTGTCGGGCAGCTTGAGCAAACCGCACAGCAAAATGCCGAGCTGGTAGATACCGTGGCGGCGCAGGCCGAGCGCCTGGATAGCCTCGCGGCAGGGCTGGAGCAGGATGTGGCTCGCTTCCGCTTCTAGCCTGCGGGCGCCGATAAGGGTACAGATGTGTCAGCCGGAAACATTTGATATTGAGAGGTAACCGGCATTTACGAGTTCAGCGAGGAAGTTACAGATATGTTTCACTTGCGGGCGGCGCTGTTACGCGCGGCGCCCGGGTTGCCGGGTAATCTTTGCTCACACCAACCCGATGTGTAACCCCAAGGAAATCATGTCCGAACGACTCATCATGCTGGACGTACCCGGCGTACTGTATTCCGACCGGTCCCAGGCCCGGCTCGGCGGGGTTCCCGATTCGGGCACCTTGCGCGATGTCCACTTCTTCGACCCCATCGCGCTCGGCTATATCCGCCGGCTCTTCGGCCTGGCCGGGGCACGCGTGGTGGTGTCGGACGCCTGGCGGCGCGGCACACCGGCAGCCATCTTCCAACAGCTCGACCTGCAAGTGGAAGGCATGACGCCGCCTGTAGCAGGCGGCCACGGCGCGGAGATTGCCGCTTACTTTGACAGCCGGCCCATGCCGTCCTCGTATGTGATCGTGTCCTGCGCACCGGCAGCGTCGATGACCGAAGCGCAGCGTGAACACCTGGTCAGCGTCGATCCGGCCGAGGGTCTCACCGTCGCGAACTTCCGGCAGGCGCTGGATATTCTTGGTGTGGCCTGCCCATCCACGCTGATGCCCCCTCCGCGGCTCGACGCCGGCCTCCGGGCCAAGCTGGCCCAGCTGCAGCGGCTTGCGCGCGAAGAGCCGGCACGCTTCGATACGCCTGCGGAATCGGCTGCCGCCGTGGCACTGCACGCCTGAGCCGAGTCAACCGCACCAGGTACCAGGGGCGCCATGGCGCCCCTTTCCTTTGTCTTGGCCCACAGCGCGCCGTCAGCGCGCCCGCAGCAGCGTGGACTTGCCGAACAGGCTTTCCAGGAAGTCCACCACAAGTCTTGCCGTTTCATTGCGCACATCGCAGGCCGGATTGAGTTCCATCACGTCCAGCGACGACAGCCTGCCCGTGTCGGCGATCATCTCCATGCAGAGCTGGGTCTCGCGATAGGTCGGCCCGCCCAGGACCGTCGTGCCGACGCCCGGCGCTATGGCGGAGTCGATGAAATCCACGTCGAAGCTCACATGCAGGTGGGTGTCGTCGTCCACGCCGGTCAGCGCCTGCTCCATGGTCTGGCGCATGCCGTACTCATCGATATAGCGCATATCGAACACCTTCAAGCCAAGCGCATGCAGTCTCAGCTTCTCCTGCGCATCGACGCTGCGGATGCCGACCTGGCGGATTTCCTGCGGCAACACTGCCGGAGTCTGGCCGCTGAGCATGGTCAGCTGCACGGGACCGTCGCCGCACAGACAGGCCACCGGCATGCCGTGCATGTTGCCGGTCGGCGTGCTGGATCCAATATTCGCGTCGGCATGCGCATCGAGCCAGAGCACCACAAGCTTCCGGCCAGCCAGGCGGCAGTGCCGGGCCACTGCGCTTACCGACCCGACCGCCAGGCAGTGGTCGCCGCCCAGCAGAACTGGCATCCTGCCCGCTTCGAGAATGCGCGTGCTGGTGTCGAATACGGCCCGGCTCCATGCCACCACCTCGTCGAGATGGCGCATGCCCTGCACGGGCGGCGCCAGCGGATTGACCGGCCCCGCGATATTTCCGGCATCACGCACATCCGACTGCATCCTGACGAGAGCCGGAACAATGTCCGCAATGCGCAGCGCCTCCGGACCCATGGTGCAGCCCCTGGTGCTTGCCCCGACATCCGTCGGCGCTCCAAACAGCGTAATCGGCTTCATAGGGGCCTCCTGTGCCGGGCATTGATGACCAAGCCTTACGGAAAAATGTCGTCGTCGTGATCGCGGTCGTCCCGGTCGCCGCCTCTCGCCTGCTTTCCCTCGTCGCCATTGTTGCGACGGTCATGCTTGTCACCGTTGATGGGATCCAGCACGCGGTGCAGCCGAGTTTCCAGCCGCCCCCCCATCCATAGCAGCGCCATGCCAAGCACGAGCGCCAGGCCGCCAACCACGTAGTAGCCCGCGCCCGCCGCCGCGCCCAGGATGGCTGCCAGCCAGATTGCCGCCGCCGTGGTCAGCCCCTGCGGGCGCTGGTGCACGCCATGGCGGGCGATCACGCCCACGCCCAGGAAGCCGATGCCCGTCAGCAGTCCCTGCAGCACGCGCGAGACAGCATCCATCGGATGTCCGGACTGCGTCACCAGACATACCGCCGTTGCCGCCCCCAGAGATACCAGTCCCAGTGTGCGCATGCCGGCGGCCTTGCCGCGCAGGTTGCGGTCCAGGCCAATCACTGCGCCCGCCAGCAAGCCGCAGAACAGGCGCAGGAAGATTTCGAAGCTGATGGTTTCCATATGTGTTCTTGTGGCCAATCCGACGCCGGAGGATCCGACGCAAGCTTACCTCAGCCAACGGGGCATGGTGGCCAAATGCCCTTATCATGGCGGCTCGCCCCCGGCCCTCAGCGGCCCGGCCTGTAACGCCTCACCCTACGCTGCCATGCCTCATCTCGTCATCGAAATCACCGAAAACACGCGCCTCAACTGTTCGCCCGAAGAACTGCTCGACGAGGCCAACGCCGCGCTGCTGGCGTCCGGCGAATTCGGCGAGCCCGATATCAAGTCACGCTGCATCACGCTGTCCACGTTCCGCCAGGGCGTGCAGGCCGCCGAGCGCGCCTTCGTGCATGCACGCCTGTCCATCCTGGATGGCCGCGAACTCGCGGTCAGGCGTGCGCTGGGCCAGGCCGTCTGCGATGTCATTGCCGAGGCCGTTCGCCCTGCCACCGCCGAAGGACAGAGCGTGCAGATCAGCGTCGAAGTGTGCGAAATGGAGCGTGCCAGCTACGCCAAGCAGATCGTCGGCGGCTGACGCCGTACCGTGCCCCGGGGCATGGCGCACAAAAAAGAAAGCCCGCGGCCATCCCTGGCAGCGGGCAGGGCTTCCGGGAAGACACCGGTAGCCGGTTGCCATGGGGAGCGCCCCCGCACCCATGACGTTTTGGATTCTAGACGGCCGACCCGGCCTCCCGTTTGACCTTGGTTAAGTCCAGGCGAGTCAGGGGGAACGCCGTAGCATCGCCCGGACCTGTCCCGCGGCCTGCAGTGCCCGGCCGCTCCAATAAAAAAGGAGCCGACTGGCGGCTCCTTCTTCATGCGGATCGACTGGCCGATCAGGCTGCAGCGTCCTTCAGCTTCTTCAGCGGGCGAACCTTCACCTTGACGCTGGCCGGCTTGGCCGGGAACCAACGCTCTTCACCGGTGAACGGATCCTTGCCGAAGCGCTTCTTCTTGGCCGGCACTTGCTGCGCCGTCACCTTCAGCAGGCCCGGCAGCGTGAATTCGCCAGCGCCCTTCTTGTTCAGCGCGCCAACGATGGTGTTTTCCAGGTGGGCCAGCACCGTCTTCACGGCCTTGGCTTCCAGCTGGGTCTGGGCTACCAGGTGAGCGACCAGGCTCGACTTGTTGAAGGTGTCCTTCAGCGGACGCGGGGTCACCGCGGCAGCCGGAGCAGCCTTCTTGGCCGGCGCGGCCTTCTTGGCGGCAGCCTTCACGGGTGCCTTCGTTGCCGCAGCCTTCTTGGCGGCGGGCTTGGTTGCAGTCGTCTTCGCGGTCGGTTTCGCTTTGGTCGCCATATCGATATACGAGAGTTGAAGATTAGAGCCGGCCGTTCGATGGCTTCGCATCGCGTTGCACATACCCCATGCCGGCGCCACTGAATCATAGCGGAAACAACCGTGTGTCAAAGGGTTTTCATGCGTGCAATGGCCAAAACCCCGTGAAAACCCCGGGTTTTGTCGCAGCTTTACCTCAGCAGGAACGCGCAGGAGCCCTACGTCCCCCCACTTTCGCGTTGTCAGGCATCTGCCGCGGGAAGAAAATCGCGGCGGTGCGCATCCCCCGGCGAAGCTCACTACCCCTGTTTTCAGGGACTATTCGCCGAGCCAGGACGCGATCAGCGGACCGGCGGCCATGGTGCCGAGCGCAATCAGCGGCAAGCTCGCATCGGCGCTCGACCACTCGCGCAGCAGTGCCAATGCCGGCGTAGCGGGAACGCGCGGCCTGTCGTGTCAGGACGCCCGTGCGTTCACCGCATCGCGGGTATCCGCCGCCAGCCCGCAGGCGAACGCGGTTTCCGCCACCAGGAACAGCGGGCCGACCAGCAGCCCGACAAGGTCGTCGACAAAGGCGGGCTTGCGGCCTTCATAGTAATGGCCGACGAACTGGATGATCCAGCCGGCAACAAACAGGCCGACACCGGCGGCAAGCCATGCCCCCGTGGGGAGCGCCGCCAGATGCGCGCCCGCATACAGGAACAGAGCCAGGACCATCACCATCGCCAGCCCGAAGCCCGCTGACAGGCGCAGGTAGAACAGGCACGACAGCGCATACACCACCATCGCGGGCGTGAGATGGGCGGCGCCTTCGCCCAGCGGTATGGCGGGCCGCCCCAGCAGCGTGGTGACGGCGAGCACGATCATCGGGATACCGATGAAATGCGTAGCGACGTTGCGGGGATCGCGGTGATAGGCGGCGTAGTTGGCCAGATGTTCGACCAGCGTTTTCATGGGGCGTCTCCTTGTGCGCGGCTCCGGGCGGTTGTGGCACGTGCCTGGCGCTGTCTTGTGGATTTATAGTAGTGGGCGGGTTTCCTGGCGTCTGTCTGATTTTCGACAGTCAGGCAGGCCGCGCAGTACGTATCAACCCGGACAGAACAAGACAGGAGACAACATGGGCATGGCTCAGCCCCCCAGCGGCGGCACGCGCGGCCCGTCAGGCATCCCTCGCGCCACACCCGGCGGCAGACCGGCAACTTCGCGCCCGGACGCTGCGGTCGCACTGCGCGCGAGCCCCTGGTTTTGCCAGTTGCCGCAGGCGCTGCAACAGGCGCTTCTCGAAGATGGTGCCTGGCGCCAGCTGGCCGCCGGGGAAGCCTTGTTTGCCCGCGGCGATGCATTCGACGGCCTGTATTGCGTGGCCGGCGGCACCATGCAGGTCGATGCCGCCGGCGAGTCCGGCAAGGCGGCTCTGCTCGGCCTGCTGGAAGCCGGCGCCTGGTTCGGCGAAATCTGCCTGTTCGACGGCTTGCCGCGCACCCATGACGCGCGCGCCGTGCACGCCGCGCTGTTGTGGCATATCCCGCGCGCGAGCCTGGAACGCAGGCTCGCGCAGCATCCGTCATGGTGGCGCGAGTTCGGCCTGCTGCTCGCGGCGAAGACGCGGATGGTCTTCGACTTTGTCGAGGAAATGCAACTGCTGCCGCCGGCCGCGCGCATTGCCAGACGACTAGCCGCCATCGCACGCGGCTATGGCAACCCGCCTTCCACGGAGGGCGAGACACCCGCCCACCCGCGCGCGGTCCAGACCGTGCGGATTCCGCAGGAACAGCTTGCGCAGATGCTCGGGCTGTCGCGGCAGACCGTCAACCAGGCACTGCGCGAGCTTGAATCGCGTGGCCTGCTGCGCCTGCGGTACGGCAGCGTCGATCTGCTGGACCTTGTCGCGCTCGAAACGCTCAACTGATTACGGTACGCGACATGATCACGCTCGACTCCTCCCGCCTCGATGCCTACCTGGCACGCCTGGGCATCGACGCCCCGCCCTCCCCGACGCTGGAAGCGCTCGACGCGCTGATCGCCGCGCAACTCGCACGCATCCCGTTCGAGAACATCGACCCGCTGCTGGGCCGCCCGGTACGGATCGACGTCGACGCGGTCTTCGACAAGCTCGTTACGCACCGGCGTGGCGGCTATTGCTTCGAGCTCAACACGCTGCTGGCCGCCGCGCTGACGGCACTGGGCTACACGGTGACGCCGCTTGCCGCACGCGTGCGCTGGGGCGTGGCCGATTCGGTCCAGACGCCGGCATCGCACATGCTGCTGCGCGTGGAAGTTGCACATCGCAGCTACCTGGCCGATGTGGGCTTTGGCGGCCCCACGCCTTTCCGGGCGCTGCCAATGTCGGCGCCGGCCGCCTCGTCGTTCCCGTACCGCCTGACCGTGGCGCCGGATAGCGCCATGCCTGGCGCTTTTCATTGCCAGGATCTGGAAGTGCGTGGCGCGCAGGGCTGGCTCAAGGTCTACCGCTTCGACCTGTCGCCGCAGCCGTGGATCGATTTCATCTCCCGCAACTGGTACATCAGCACGCATCCGGAGAGCATTTTCACTCAGCGACTCATGCTCGCCCGTTCCGACGGCGACGTGCGCCTGACCCTTGCCAACGGCGAACTGGCCGAGCGCCGCGCCGACGGCACCTTGCGGCGGCAGACGCTGACTTCGGCCGACGATGTCATCGACGCCGTCGTCAACCGCTTCCAGGTGGAACTGGACGCGGACCTGCGCGACGGCCTCGGGCGAGTGCTGCCCACGCTGCTGCACGCCTGAATCCCGGCGGCTGCCCCGCCGTGCGCCCATGCACGCCGCGCATTGCCCGCAGAAAGAATACTGATATGGCCCCGCTGGCGGCGGCTTGCCTGTGGACTGGGTCAAGGGGCCCAACCATAATGTGCCGGCAGGCCCCAAGTGGCGCTGTCCAACAGAACACAGGCAGGCCCCGCAAGGGCCGCGCCGATATCAGGAGACTCCATGTCATTGTTCGATTTGTCGGGCAAGGTCGCGATCGTGACGGGCTCATCGCGCGGCATCGGCCGCGCCATTGCGGAGCAGATGGCGGTTCAGGGCGCCAAAGTGGTTATCTCGTCGCGCAAGGCCGAAGCCTGCCAGGAGGTGGTCGACGCGATCAACGCGCGCCACGGCGCCGGCACCGCGATTGCCGTCCCGGCCAATATCTCTTCGAAGGACGACCTGCAGCGCCTCGTCGATGAAACCAACCGCACCTTCGGCAAGATCGATGTCCTGGTCTGCAATGCGGCGTCGAACCCGTACTACGGCCCGATGAGCGGCGTGTCCGACGACCAGTTCCGCAAGGTGCTCGACAACAATGTCATCTCGAACCACTGGCTGATCCAGATGGTGGCGCCGCAGATGATCGAGCGCAAGGACGGTTCGATCATCATCGTCTCGTCGATCGGTGGCCTGCGCGGCTCGCCGACCATCGGCGTGTACAACATCTCGAAGGCCGCCGATTTCCAGCTCGCGCGCAACCTCGCCGTGGAGTTTGGCCCGCACAATGTGCGCGTGAACTGCATCGCGCCGGGACTGATCAAGACCGATTTCGCACGCGCGCTGTGGGAAGACCCCGAGCGCTACCAGCAATCGACCCAGGGCGCGCCGCTGCGCCGCATCGGCGAACCGGTCGAGATCGCGGGCGCAGCCGTCTTCCTGGCCTCCGCCGCGAGCACCTTCATGACAGGCCAGGCCATGGTCGTCGACGGCGGCGTCACGATCTGATGCCCTGACGCAAGGCGGCTGCCGCCTTGCGCACTGTTCGCGCTGTTCCCTGCATTTCCTGCGTTTCCTGCATTTCCCTCAAGGATGGCGCGGTGCGCCATCCCCCACCTGCATTGCAGTCCGGGAGGCAGTCATGTCGAGCAAGTTCGAGCCGGCCGGCAACTGGCCAGCCATGTCATTGGCCGAGGCCCACGCCCGCCTCACCGCGCCAGGCGCTCCGTTCGAGACGGAAACGCGCGTCATTCGCGGCATTCCCACCACCGTCTGGAAGAACGCGCCGCCGACGCTGCGCGACCTGTTCCAGGCCACGCAAGCCTTTGGCGCACGTACTTTCGTGGTCTACGAAGACGAGCGCGTCAGCTATGCGGCCTTCCGCCGGGCGGCACTGCATGTCGCGCAGGCACTGGTGCGCGATGGCGTCCGCCAGGGTGACCGCGTGGCGATTGCCATGCGCAACCTGCCCGAGTGGCCCGTGGCCTTCTACGGCGCCTTGCTGGCCGGCGCCATCGTCACGCCGCTGAATGCATGGTGGACGGGGGCCGAGCTCGAATACGGACTGGTCGATTCAGGCAGCCGCGTCGCGATTGTCGACGCCGAACGGCTGGATCGACTCACTGGCCATCTGCCCAGCTGCCCCGCGCTGGAACGCGTCTACGTGTCGCGGGCAAGCGCACTCGGCAACGACCAGAAGATCGTACCGCTCGAAAGCGTGACCGGCCCCACCGCGGCATGGGCAACGCTGCCGGAACTGCCGCTCCCCGACGTGGACATCGCACCAGAGGATGACGCGACGATCTTCTATACGTCCGGCACCACCGGCAAACCCAAGGGGGCGCTGGGCACGCACCGCAATGCCACCAGCGTTGCCGTGGCCAGCCTGTTCAGCCCGCTGCGCAACCTGCTGCGGCGCGGCGAGCCGATTCCCGCGCCGGACCCTGCAGCGCCGCAGAAGGCTGCATTGCTGTCCGTACCGTTCTTCCACGTGACAGGCTGCATGGCCGTGCTGAACAGCGCACTGGCAACGGGCGGCAAGATCGTGCTGATGCACCGCTGGGATGCCTTGCGCGCGCTCGAACTCATCGAGCGTGAGCGTTGCACCACGGCCGGCGGCGTGCCCACCATCGCCTGGCAGCTGCTGGAGCATCCGGAGCGCGGGCGTTTCGATCTTTCGTCGCTGGAGAGTATCAGCTACGGCGGCGCGCCGGCTTCGCCCGAACTCGTGCGCCGCATCGGCGAAACCACGCCGCAGTCGGCGCCGGGCATAGGCTGGGGCATGACGGAAACGTCTGCCACGTTCACGAGCCACAGTGCGGAAGAATACGTGCTGCGGCCGGACAGCAGCGGTCCGGCCCTGCCGATCGGCGAGATGAAGGTCGTGGATGGCCGCGGCCAGGCGCTGCCGCCCGGCGAAGCCGGCGAGCTGATGGTGCGCGGCGCGAATGTGGTTCGCGGCTACTGGAACAAGCCCGAGGCGACCGCGCAGACGTTTGCCGATGGCTGGCTGCGCACTGGCGATATCGCGAGGCTCGATGAAGAGGGCTTCCTCTATATCGTCGATCGCATGAAGGACATGCTGATCCGCGGCGGCGAGAATATCTATTGCATCGAGGTGGAAAGCACGCTCTACGAGCATCCGGCGGTGATGGATGCCGCCCTGGTCGGCATCCCGCACAAGGAGCTGGGCGAGGAACCGGGCGCCGTGGTCAGCCTCAAGCCCGGCATGCAGGCCACCGAAGACGAACTGCGCGGTTTTGTCGCGCAGCGGCTGGCGGCGTTCAAGGTGCCGGTACGGATCATCGTGCTGCCCGACCTGCTGCCGCGCAACGCGAATGGCAAGATCCTGAAGTCAAACCTGCGCAAGCTGTTCGGGCCGGGCACATGACCCGAGCCGGGCGGCCGACCGCTTATTTGACCGGAATGGCGGTGCCGCCCGGCACCGGCACGGCCGTCACACTGTTCTGCGGACTGCCGCTGACAATGCGGTCGGAGTATGTCAGGTAGACCAGCGTATTGCGCTTGCGGTCGACGGCGCGGATCACATGCAAGGTCTTGAACAGGATCGACATGCGTTCCGAGAACACGTCATCCTGTTGCCGCAGGGGCCCCTTGAAGGAGATCGGCCCCACCTGCCGGCACGCGATCGACGCCTCCGGCGGGTCTTCCGCCATGCCCAGCGACCCCTTGATACCGCCTGTACGGGCGCGTGACACGTAGCAGGTCACGCCCTGCACCATCGGGTCGTCATACGCTTCGATGACCACCTTGTCCGAGCCGGTCATGCGGAAATTGGTGTTGACGCTGCCGATTTCCTCGGCCGGCGCCGGGACGCCGGCCACCGCCAGGCAGGCGCCGGCAAGCAGGCAAAGCGTGCGAGCCATGGCCGGTCAGCTCCCCGTCACCTTGATGGCGTCGTGCCGCTTTTCCATTTCCTGGCGCAGTGCGCGGCGCTGCTGGGCCGCGGCAAAGCGCTGGCGCTCGACTTCGTCGCGCGGCTCCAGCGGCGGCACCTCGGCCGGCGCGCCGTTGTCGTCGACCGCCACCATGGTGAAATAGCAGCTGTTGGTGTGGCGCACCAGCTTGCTGCGGATATTCTCGGTCACCACCTTGATGCCGATTTCCATGGAGCTGCGCCCGGTGAAGTTCACCGAGGCCAGGAAGGTCACCAGCTCACCGACGTGGATCGGCTGGCGGAACACCACCTGGTCCACCGACAGCGTGACCACGTAGCGGCCGGCATAGCGGCTCGCGCAGGCATAGGCAACCATATCCAGGTACTTGAGGATGGTGCCGCCGTGCACATTGCCGGAGAAGTTGGCCATGTCCGGCGTCATCAGCACGGTCATGGAAAGCTGGTGGGACTGGTCGTTCATGATGGTGATGCAGGTTGCGGGGGCCGAGGCGCGGCAGTGTAACCCGTAAACCGGTGCGCGGGGGGCGCGCCGGCGTTGCCGCGGCACCGTCTGCGCCACGATATGGCCGCAGCGCCACGCGGGCGGCACCGGACAAACGGCGCACCAATAAAAAAGCGGCCCGACAGGCCGCTCTCTCGCTGATCCGGACGCAGACAGCTTACTTCTTCTTGTTCACGGCGTCCTTGAAACCTTGCCCGGCGGAAAACTTCACGGTCTTCGCGGCCGGAATCTTGATCGTTTCGCCCGTGCGCGGGTTGCGACCCGTGCGCGCGGCGCGTTTGCCCGAGCTGAAGCTGCCAAACCCCACCAGCGTTACCGAATCACCCTTGGCCACTGCCTTCTTGATACTGTCCAGCGCTGCGTTGAGCGCACGCTCGGCTGCGGCGTTGCTCAGTTCTGCTTCCGCGGCGATGGCCGATACCAGTTCACCTTTATTCATGGCTGATTTCCCTTGTTGGTCGTCGTCACCGATGTATCTGCCAGCAGGCATTGCATCGATCGGCGCAGTCTAATCTGCCCTTCGCGCCTTGGGCAATCCCCAGTGGCACCGATGCAACGAAAAAACCCGGAAATCCTTGCTTGAGGCCGGTTAGCGGGAGATTTCACCCTCTATTCCGCCCGTTTTGCCCGCGACATTTCTGCATAGCGCGTAAGCCGGTGGCGCCCACCCGCCGGATGAATTTGGCACCCCGGCGGCGCCCCAACCGCCATTCACCGCTATGGTGCAATGCACCGTCACGGTTCATGCCACACGCCATGTTGCGTCATTATGGCGCGCGCCGACCGGCCCAATGCCCCCGATTTGCGCCAACGGCACCAAAGCCGCCGCCTCACCTTTGGGCCGCCTGAGGGCAATCCAGTGCGATTTCCACCATGACGGTGCAATTAGCACCAGCATGCAGCCAATTCTGGAATGCTTTTTGCATACCCACGCTCCCATTTTGAGCATGAGGAACCTATGGACAATTGGAAGACTGGCACCGACGCCATGTTTATCCTGCTTGGCGCAATCATGGTGCTGGCCATGCACGCCGGCTTCGCCTTCCTGGAACTGGGCACGGTACGCAAGAAAAACCAGGTCAATGCACTGGTGAAGATTCTGGTGGACTTCGCGGTTTCCACCATCGCGTACTTCTTTATCGGCTATACGGTCGCCTATGGCGTGCAATTCATGGCCGGCGCCGACACCCTCGCACAAAAGAGCGGTTATGAGCTGGTCAAGTTCTTTTTCCTGGCGACATTTGCCGCCGCGATTCCCGCGATCATCTCGGGCGGCATTGCCGAACGTTCGCGTTTCAATCCGCAACTGCTGGCGACATTCGTCCTGGTCGGCTTTGTCTACCCGTTCTTCGAGGGCATTGCCTGGAATCAACGCTTTGGCATCCAGGACTGGATCACGAGCCTGACCGGCGCCCCATTCCATGATTTCGCCGGTTCGGTCGTGGTCCACGCGGTAGGCGGCTGGATTGCCCTGCCCGCGGTGCTGCTGCTCGGCGCCCGCCGCGGCCGCTACCAGAAGGATGGCCGCATCAGCGCGCACCCGCCGTCGAACATTCCGTTCCTGGCACTGGGCGCATGGGTACTGGCGGTCGGCTGGTTCGGCTTCAATGTCATGAGCGCCCAGACCGTGGACAAGATCAGCGGCCTGGTCGCCATCAATTCGCTGATGGCCATGGCCGGGGGCACGCTGGCCGCCTGGTGGGCTGGCCGTAACGATCCGGGCTTCGCCTACAACGGCCCGCTGGCAGGCCTGGTCGCCGTCTGCGCCGGGTCCGACCTGATGCACCCGCTCGGCGCGCTGGTCACCGGCGCCGTGGCTGGCGTGCTGTTCGTCCACCTGTTCACGCTCGCGCAGAACAAATGGCACATCGACGATGTACTCGGTGTGTGGCCGCTGCATGGGCTGTGCGGCGCCTGGGGCGGCATTGCGGCCGGCATCTTCGGCTCGCACGCGCTTGGCGGGATCGGCGGCGTATCGCTGGGTGCGCAGCTGATCGGGACCCTGCTCGGCATCGTGATCGCCGTCACGGGTGGCACGATCGTATATGGCACGCTCAAGAAGCTGGTGGGCATCCGCCTCGACGCGGAAGCCGAATACAACGGCGCCGACCTGACCCTGCATCGCATCTCGGCCACGCCCGAACGCGAAACGAACTGGTAAGTCCGCCGCAGGAACGCGCGCGCTCGCGCCGTTCCTGACAATTCTTTTCTTGAACTTCCCCGAACGGCATGGCAATAATTGCCGTGCCCGCCTTCTCGTGCCGCATCAGCGTGCAAGATTTGCCGGACAGTCTTCGCAGTTCTTCGTTCGCAGTTCTTCGTTTTTTTGCCGGCCCTTTTCGGGCAACAGACCAGGCCGGCCAACAGACCTGGGGAATGCCGATGGATGCGTCAACGTTGGAGAAGTTCCAGACCGTGGTCGTGGCCTATGCCACGGAGTTCGGCGTCAAGATCCTGGCCGCGCTGGCCTTCTGGATCATCGGCCGCTGGCTGATCCATGTGGTGGTACGCATGGTCCAGAATGCGCTGGGCAAGCAGCAGGTGGACCCGACCCTGCTGCGCTACGTCGGCTCGATCGTGACGGTGGCGCTGAACGTAGTCCTGGTGATCGGCATCCTAGGTTACTTCGGCATCCAGACCACGACCTTCGCGGCCCTGATCGCCGCGGCCGGCGTGGCCATCGGCATGGCCTGGTCGGGCCTGATGGCCAACTTCGCGGCCGGCGCCTTCCTGGTGGTGCTGCGGCCGTTCAAGGTCGGAGATTTCGTGACCATCGGCGGGGTCAGCGGCACGGTGCGCGAGATCGGCCTGTTCGCCACGACGCTCGACACGCCGGACAACATCCTGACGGTGATCGGCAATAACAAGATCTTCTCGGACACGATCCAGAATTTCAGCGCCAATCCGTTCCGCCGCGTCGAACTGAAGGCCCAGCTTGCGGGCAGTACCGACGCAGCCGCCGCGGTCGCACTGCTCAAGGAGCGTATCGGCGCGATTCCGAATGTCCTGGCCGATCCCCCCGTCGACATCGAGATACTGGAATTCACGCTGGTCGGTCCGGTCCTGGCGGTACGTCCGTATTGCCATAACGATCACTACTGGCAGGTGTATTTCGACACCAATCGCATCATCCGCGAGAGCTTTGGCCAGGCGGGCTATGCCGCGCCCATGCCGGCGCATATGGTGGTCGTGAAGAACGCCGCCGCCTGACGCTCAAGCCTGCGCAGCCGCCGAACCCCATGCGCGTAACGCCACCGCCCCGACGCCGCACACGGCCATCACCACGGCCAGTGGCAGGGCCGTGCCATCGTGCCACAGGCTGACAGCGGCGCCGGCCACGGTGCCCAGTGAAAACTGCAGCGTGCCCATCAGCGCCGAGGCCGTGCCGGCACGATGCCCCTGGTGCGTCAGTGCCAACGCTGAAGCATTGGGCGTAATGCAACCCAGTGCACCGATAAAGACAAAGAAGCCGGCCAGCAGCACGGGCAGTACCAGCACGCCGGCCAGCGCCGCAACCGCCAGGACCAGGCCCGCCGCGCATGGCGCAAGCACCGCGCGCCCGAGCACACGGTCCAGCGTGCGCCCCTGCACCAGGCGTGCATTCAGTTGCGACATGACGATCAGTCCGAGCGCATTGGCACCGAACACGAAGCCATAGTGAGAGGGATCGATGCCATGAAGTTCGATCAGCACGAACGGCGACCCCGAGATATAGGCGAACATGCCGGCTTGCCCGAACCCGGCTGACAGCGAGTAGCCCAGGAACTCGCGGTCACGCAACAGTTCGGTATAGCTTGCCGTCACCGCGCCGGGATGCAGGCGCGCGGCGCGTTCACGCGGCAGCGATTCTTCCATGCGGAAGTGCACCAGCGCGAGGATCAGCACGCCCGCAAGCGTCAGCAACCAGAAGATGGCACGCCAGCCCAGGGTACTCAGGATGGCGCCGCCGATGATCGGCGCCAGGATCGGCGCCAGCCCCATCACCAGCATCATCGACGAGAAGGCCCGGGCCGATTCGTGGGCCTCGAGCCGGTCGCGGATCACCGCACGGGCCATCACCATGCCGGCACAGCCGCCCAGCGCCTGCAGGAAGCGCCAGAGCATCAGCGACTCGACGCTGCGCGCCATGGCGCAGCCCGCTGCTGCCAGCGCGTACAGGCCCAGGCCGACATACAGCGGCGGCTTGCGCCCGAAGCGGTCGCTGATCGGTCCGTAGAAGGCCTGCCCCAGCGCCAGCCCCACCAGGAACGTGCCCAGCGTCAACTGCACCTGCCCGATATCCACGTGCAGGTCCGTGGACAGTGCCGGAAAGCTGGGCAGGTACATGTCGATCGACAGCGGCGCAATGGCCGTCAGCGAAGCGCAGATCAGCAGCCAGGCGGGAAAGCGCGCAGCCTTCCGGCTGCTGGAGGATTCAGGCATCAGTGTCAGTTCCGGGGAGTCCGTGGCCGGCGGCGGCAGCGCATGCCAGCCGCCAGACCGCGAATTGTTGCACAGCATGACAAATCCGGCTGGAATGACAAAGATCCGATGTCTGTGACATCTTGCCGCCCACTGCGCCGGAGCATTGCCATGCCCCCGCCAACGTCGGGTTCGATAAATATCCTAATCTTGGCAGTATTGGCTTGACTGGCAATTTTGCGCGGCGCAGGCGCGCAAGCGACCGTGCCGCGTGGCTGCGCGCGTGTTAACGTGTGGCGCCGCTTTCACGCGAATGGGGGTGGAGGGTACAATGCGAGCCTGTCGGCCCTGTCTACGCGACTGACCGGCGGCCGCGCAGAGATGGGCGACAGGTTTGCCCCGGCAACGTTATCCTGCATGAGAATACGACACACGCCGCTCACCGCTACGCTAGGCTCTGCCGCTCTCGCGGCTGCACTGCTGCGGCCATGGCCGGCGCAAAGCGCACCGACACCGCTACGCCCGCCACCCGCCTCGGCAACCGCGCCCGCACCCGTACTCGATGAAGCCGACGCACTGTCCCGCATGCTCAAGGGCGCCGCGACCGGACAGAATACCGGCGCCGCGGGCGTGCCCGAACTGCTGCGCAACACCAATCGGCCCGACGGCGTGCTGGCGCGCGCCTGCCGCCAGCTCAACGATGCACTGCCGATAGAGATCGATGGGGAAACCCGCTTGCGGCGCTGTCAGTCGACACCGGGCAAACACGTGCTGTTCCAGCTCGAGCTGACCAACTATCGCGGGCCCATGCTTGATCTTGCCAGTTTCGAGGTCAATTACGCGGCGCCGCTGCAGCGCAATATCTGCGCCAATCGCGACGTGGAAATCCTGACCAAGCTGGGCGTCAGCATGATGTTCCGCTACATGACACGGAACGACCGCGGCGAACGCCGCGTCGGCGACGTCTACATCAACGCACCGATCTGCACCTCGGCCTTGCGCTGAGGTGCGGGCCAATCGCGCCAGGGTACGGCGGCACCGCGCCCTGGCCGGTTTCAGGCGACGCGCGGACGCAGCGGCAGTACGTTCGGCGCGCGCCGGACCAGCAGGCGGATATCCTTCCATCCCGCATCGGCCAGCGGCGATCCCCAGACGAGTTCATGCAGCCTTGACAGCGCGAACGGATCGCCCAGCAGGATATGCCGCTGCGACGCCGTCAGCGCGCGCGGGCCACCCGTCAGCGCGTGCTGGACCAGCGCCGCGTGGCGCTCCTTCGCGGATTGCGGCTGGTTGACTCGTGCCGACGCGGTTGCGCACATCAGCGCGTTGGTCACCGGATCGACCACGGCGTCCACGAAGTCCGGCGTCTCGGCCGCTTGCTCCACATGCTGCTGCGTTTCGACGATTTCCCGTGGCGGCATGACTTCCTCGGGAATCATGAACAGCCCGGCCTCGCGCGATGCGCGGCCGAACGAGACCCGCGACAACATCACCGACAGCGGGATCGACAATGCCAGCGAACCCACGATGGGCAGCAGCCACAGCACAAAGGACGGATTCAGCCAGTACACCAGCGCACCCCAGGCGAGCCCCAGCAGCGTGTGCGAACCATGCCGGCGCAGCGCCTCGCCCCAGCTTGTCTCGGCGTCTTCGCGCGGCGGCGATTTCCAGGAAATCCCCCAGCCGCTGTAGGCCGCCACCACGAACTTGGTGTGAAACAGCATCCGGGTCGGCGCCAGCAAGGCGGACAGCACGACCTCGATCAGCATGCTAAGCACCAGGCGCGGCAAGCCGCCATACTGGCGCGCCTGCCGCACCAGCAGCAGCACACTGGCCACCTTGGGCAGGAACAGTAGCGTCGCCGTGGCCGAGAACAGCGCGAGGGCCTTTTCCGGATGCCATTCGGGCCAGGTCGGGAACAACTGGTAGGGCTGCGAGAAATACTCGGGCGGCACCAGCGCATGGCGGGCCAGCATCGCCGTCGACAACAGCAGGAACAGGAACCACAGCGGCGCCGACAGGTAGGCCATGATCCCGGTCAGGAACACGGCGCGGTGCACCACATGGAAGCCCTGCTTCAGCCACAGCCGGAAATTCATCAGGTTGCCCTGGCACCAGCGGCGATCGCGCTTGACCTCGTCCAGCAGGTTCGGCGGCAGCTCTTCGTACGAGCCCGGCAGGTCGTACGCAATCCACACGCCCCAGCCTGCGCGGCGCATCAGCGCGGCCTCGACAAAATCGTGCGACAGGATCTCGCCCGACAGCGGCCCGCGGCCAGGCAGCGGTGCCAGCGCACAGTGTTCCATGAAGGGCTTGACGCGGATGATCGCGTTGTGGCCCCAGTAGTGCGACTCGCCCAGTTGCCAGTAATGCAGGCCCGCCGTGAACAGCGGGCCATACACGCGCGTGGAGAACTGCTGGACGCGCGCGTAGAGGGTTTCGCGCCCCACTGCCAGCGGCGCGGACTGGATGATGCCCGCCCCCGGATTCGCCTCCATGAGCCGCACCAGCGTGGCAAGGCAATCGCCGCTCATGACGCTGTCCGCATCGAGCACCACCATATAGCGGTACTTGCTGCCCCAGCGGCGGCAAAAGTCGGCCACGTTGCCGGTCTTGCGCTTGACCCGGTGACGGCGCCAGCGGTAGAAGATCCGCCCGAAGCCACCTACGGCGCGGCACACTTCCATCCATGCATCGACCTCCGCCGTGCGCAAGTCCGGGTTGCCGCTATCGGACAGGACGATGAAATCGAAGTTGGCAAGTTGGCCCGTGCGAGCGAGCGATTCGTAGGTCGCGCGCAGGCCGGCGAAGACGCGGGTCACGTCCTCATTGCAGATCGGCATGATGACCGCGGTGCGCGCGTCGGGCGCCAGCGGCGCATCCGGCGCCGCGGAGCGCGAGATCAGGTGCCGGTCGCCGCCTTTCGCCAGTACCAGGAAGCCCATCATGGCGGTCCAGAAGCCGGCCGATACCCACGAAAACAGCACCGCGAACAGGACCAGGATTGCGATCTCGAGCGGATCGGCGCCATGGTATGGCAGCACCTTGGTCATGAAATATGTGGCCAGCGCGGTCTGCGCGACCACCAGCCCCAGCAGGAACCAGCGCCGGTGCGAGCCAGCGGGGTGCCACTTGCCTTCGGCATCGGGACCATCGTGCAAGGTGTCCCAGGTTTCCGGGACCGGGGGGCGCCCCAGCATGCGGCGCCACGTATTGCGCAGCCAGCCGGTGACGATATGCGGTGGCCACTGGCGCGGCACCATGGAACTGCGCTCGGGCTCGGGGCCGGTGTCCACGTGGACGGTGCCATCGGGCCTGCGCTTGAGCAAGGGTTCGCCGGCGGCTTGCGGATTGCCGTAGGCCAGCGAGAAACGCCGCGCGACCGAGGCGTAGGTCGGTCCGCCTGGCGCAGGAGGTTCACCCTTGGCTGCTTCGCGCGCCGACAGCCTGGACTGCAGGTGTTCGATCGCAGCCTGGGCATCGCGCGGATCGATGGCGATGTCGGCAGTACCGGGCGCAGGCGGATCGGCCAGCAGTTCCGTGCGCATTTCAGGGGATACGGGCAGGCGGTCGAGATAGCGCTCGCATGCCGCCGCCTGGGCCGGTCGCTGCTTTAGCCTGGGGGTAAGATGTAGCTCCACGTCTCGGATAAGGTTGTATTGCCGTTGCGAAGATAGCCGCGCAACTCAACCGGCTTGTTGACATCCTTGCGGCGCATCACCATGGTCATGCGCCAGCCGCCAGTGGCGTCGTTGCGCTGCACTGACGTCTTGATCAGTTCGGCATTGGCATCGGCCGACACCACCGGGTCGATGCGCACATCGGCCGGCAGCTTGCGGAAGGCCGGGCCTTCGAAATCCACCACCAGCGAAAAGCTGGTGTCGTCCTGCTTGCGCGTGAGGCCCTGCCCCAGGCGCGTCTGCGTGACCCACGACAGCGGCGGCATCTGCTCGCCGTCTTTCTGCCACATCAGGCGGTATTCGTAGTCGAACGGTTGCCTGGGCTTGGGCGGGTTGTCGGGCACCCAGTACGCCACGACGTTGTCGTTGGTCTCGTCGGGCGTCGGAATCTGGACCAGTTCCACCCGGCCCGAGCCCCAGTTCCCGCGCGGCTCCACCCAGCCACTCGGCCGTCGCTCATACCACGCGCCGATTTCCTGGTAGCTGGCGAAGCTGCGGTCGCGCTGCATGAGCCCGAAGCCCTGAGGATTGGTAGCGGCAAACGACGTCACCAGGAGGCGCTTCGGATTGACCAATGGCCGCCAGACCCATTCCCCGGTACCGAGGTGAATCGAAAGCCCGTCGGAATCGTGCACTTCCGGGCGGAAGTCGGACTGCGCCGAAGGCTGGTTCTCGCCGAACAGGTACATGCTGGTCAGCGGCGCCAGGCCGAGCTTGGTCACGTTCTCGCGCAGGAACAGGCGGGACTTGACCTCCATCGACGTCTCGTCGCCGGGCTTGATGACGAAGCGATAGGCACCGCTCACGCGACGCGAATCCATTAGCGCATAGATCGTCAGCTGCTTGTCCGATGCCGAGGGCCGCTCGATCCAGTATTCGACGAAACGGGGGAACTCCTCGCCCGAATTGAGCCCAGTGTCCACGGCCAGTCCGCGTGCGGACAGCCCGTACCATTGGTCCTTGCCCAGCGCGCGGAAGTAACTCGCGCCGAGGAACGAAGCCAGCTCATCCTTGCGCTTGCCCTGGTTGAGCGGATACAGCACGCGGAACCCGGCGAAGCCCAGGCCCTTGAGGCTCGCCGCATCGACCTTGTGCGGGCCGTAGTTGAACGCGGCCGGATCGAACCGGAACTCGCGCACGCTGCCGCTGACCACCTCGTGGATGCGCACGGGCTGGTCGAAGACCATGCCCTCATGAAAGAACGACAGCTCGAACGGCAGGCGCGCATTGCGCCAGGCAAAGCGCTCGGGCTTGTACGCGATCTCGCGGTACTGCTCGTATGACAGTTCGCGCAGTTCACGCGGCAGGTCCTGCGACGGTGCCTTGTAGGGCGAGGCGGCTAGCTGGCGCGCCCGCGCCGCGACCGTATCGAAATCGAAGGCATGCGCCGCCGCGGCAAGCATGGCGAGCGCGCTGCCACCCAGCCACCGGGCCATCCGTACTCGCATGCTGGCCGATGCCCCGCGGCGGCGGGCGCAATCGGAAGGATGTGCAGGCAAGATTTCGGACAGGCGTAGCGTGGCGTTTGGTGACATGAATGCCCAGATTGGAAGCGTGGACGGTGCAACCGGCTCTTGCGGCCGGAATGGCGGACGAGCTGGGGGGCGGCTCAATGACCCACCAAGCAAGCAAGAGACAGACCCGACACGACGGTCAAGGCTGCCCGGGCGCGAAAAAAAACGAGCCAGCCGGCCCGGTCTCGCTTTGGGTGCGAAATTCAATGAACCTTAACAATTCGAGATGAAGAAGTCACGTTTCGATCACGCAAGGTTTGCAACAAAATGAAACCCCAGCCGCGGCAAAGGCGCATCGCGCCTGCGCTACGGACTTCTGCGTCACACTGCGCCGGCACCACCAGCTGCGGCGCGGCACAGGGGTCCGGCCCGCTACCAAAACGCTACTGTTTCGCCCCGTCCGTGTAGGTGTCGAATTTGCCGCTCTTGGCGCCGTCGGTATAGGTATCGAACTTGCCGGCCTTCGCACCGTCCGTGTACGGGTCGGACTTGCCGACCCGCTGGGCGCCCTGGACCGGCTCGAGTTGGTCAGTACGCGCACCGGGGGCCAGCGACGTCACATTGTCGGACTTGGCGCCTTCGGTATAGACGTCGAATTTTCCGGTCTTGGCGCCGTCGGTGTATGGGTCATACTTGCCAGCCTTGGCGCCGTCCGTGTATGGGTCGAACTTTCCGCTCTTGGCGGCCGGGGACTGGGCATGTACGACGCCGAACGCAGCGGCGAGCGCCAGGCCAAGGGTAAGGTGGCGCAGCTTCATGGGGGACTCCTCTCGCGGTGATTTCGCGTTGTGCCCGCTGCCTGTCGATGCGGATGGCGTCGCGGCAAGCATCAGTGGCAACAATCAACGCTAGGCCAGCGAAAATCGGCTGTCAACCACGCCACCGCGCAAGCGGCGCGAGAGGCGCCGCCAGGGTCATTTGCACGAACATTGGGCTTACAATGCACTGGCCCGCGCGACGGCAAGCCGCGCCAACGCACAGAAAAAAGGAACCACCATGCTGTCTCGGCAAACCCGACGCCTCCCCTCCGTTGCCCTCGCCAGCGCACTCGGTGCCACGCTGATGCTCGCCGTCGCGGCTCCCGCGCAGGCGTACTTCGACAACTACCTGTCCGGCACCATCATCGGCAAGCTGAGCAAGGATGAGGCGGCGTCGCTCTCCAAGTCGATCGGCAAGGCCTTGAACGACACTGCGGACGGTCAGTCGATTTCGTGGCAGTTTCCGGCCACCGGCAAGCGTTTGCCCGTGGAAGGCACGCTGACGCCGGTCACGAGCAAGACCGACCGGGGCCAGTCGTGCCGGCGTCTCAAGACCGACCTGAAGCGCGGCACCGCTGAAGAGCACTGGAGCGGCTGGTTCTGCAAGCAGAAGGACGGTCAGTGGAAGTCACGTCAGGTCGCTGAATAGAGGCTGACCTTAGCGGCACAGCCGGCGCATCAGTTCCGAGGCCACTGACCCGGAAGCCGCCTGCTGGAAGCGCGAAGATTGCGGCGAGCGGATCGTGTAGAGCGCCTCGCCGCGCGCGAAGCGTTTGCTGTATAGCGTCTGTTCCACCACGGCCACCATCGACGAGGCGCAGTCGAGCACCATGCGCTTCAGTGAGGACCGGATCGGTTCGCCGCTCGTTGTACGAATCACCCCGGCGGGCGCGTTGCGCATGACCACCACGCCAACCTCCGGCCCTGCCCGCTTGACCGCAAGCTGGTCGAAGTACGAGATCACGCCGTTGGCGCCCATCAGCGGAAGCCAGCGCTGCGGGTCCGGCGCGCTGGACTCCGGTGCGGCAACGACGACACAGCCCTGTCCCGGCGCAGACCGGAAAACAGTGCCTCCGGACGGCTGCTGGCATTGGTACAGACCTGCGGCAGCGGCTGGGCGGCTATCGTACCCAGTGCCGGATTGCGCGTAGGCCGCCGCGCTCACGGCGCAGCCGAACAGCACGGCGGCGCTTCGAAACCTGCGGAAAAACATTGCATCGCCCTCGAAATGACGGGAAAAAACGATCCGCATTGTCGCACATGCCGCCGCGCTTGCCGACCCGCGCAGCGCAAGCTCCACCGTATGTCAGCCGTGCAATTCTCGCCAGGCGACCAGATCGGCAATGGTCAGCACCGGCAGCCGGTACATTTCGGCAAATGCCAGCGCCTCGGGACGGCGCGCCATCGTGCCGTCGGGATTCATCAGCTCGCACAGCACTGCGGCCGGCGACAGGCCGGCCATCCGGGCCAGTTCGACGGAGCCTTCGGTATGTCCGCGACGCACCAGTACGCCGCCGTCCACCGCTACCAGCGGGAACACGTGGCCCGGGCTGACCACGGCATCGAGCCCGGCATCCTTGGCGATCGCCGCGCGAATCGTGGTGATGCGATCCGCCGCGCTCACGCCGGTGGTCACGCCCTCGCGCGCCTCGATCGATACGGTGAACGCCGTTCCGTATTGGCTGCGATTGTTCTCCACCATGGGGCGCAAGCCAAGCTCGCGCACCTTGGCAGCCGTCAGGCAGAGGCAAACGATGCCGCTGCATTCGCGGATCATCATTGCCATGTTCGACGGCGTGAGGCATTCGGCGGCCAGGATGAGATCGGCCTCGTTCTCGCGGTCGTCGTCGTCGAGCAGCACAACGGGGCGCCCTTCGCGCATGGCGTCCAGCGCCTGCGCAATGCGCAAGGCCAATGGGCGCTCGTCGGCATCGGCTACGAGCGTGATGGAATCGGATTCGTTGGAAAAGGTTGGCATGAAACGCTCCTTGCTAGCTGATCAGTGGGCGTTTCAGGGGAGGATCAACGGCAGCGCGCAGGCAAGCACGGCGGGCGCCTGACATGACGGTACGCGTGCGTGCGCGGACAAATGCGTCCTGCCGCGGCAAGCGTGACCATCCATGCCCTGCGCGCGAGGCAGCCAGGCAGGCTCCCGCCCATCTTCTTTCATCCGGACTATGACCGTCGGCCCTGGCTTCGCACCAGGTCTGCTGACCCTGCACGGCATGTGCAGGCGCTCGCGGGCTCGCCGCATCGCACTGGACGTACGCTGCGCCATACCGCCGGTGGGGACTTGCACCCCGCCCTGAAGACGTAACGGTGCCGGCATGCCGCGCCAAACCTTGGAGGCAAGGCGCGAAACGTGCCGGCCGGCGGATGTTAGCACGACTGTTCGTTTTTCTTGGGGTGCAAGGTGCTCCACCGTGTACTACAACTAACTCAGGTGTGATGAAAAAGGGACTATGCGCGTCACCACCCGACCCCGGACGCGCGGCGCGGATCCGGGTCTCCCGACAACAACGAGCCTATCTATGCGACCGCTGCCCGATGCCCGGCCTGGCTGTTCCACTCCTGCCACCCTGCGCCGAACGCTATCCCGGACGCGATGTATCCGACAGGCAGCATTGGTCGCGGTCCTGTCAGGCGCGGCCCTTGGGAGTGGCCCGGTGCAGGCCGCCCCGCCAGTACCCGCCGTCCAGATCGGCTATGGAATCGACACCAGCCACGACGTCCAGAAGGTGGAAGCCGCCTTCCTGTGGGACTCCGGCTTTGCCTGGGGCAACCCGCAGGGCCTGCTCCTCGACCTGCTTTGGGAGGTAAACGTTGCACGCTGGCATAGCACCAGCGATAACAATCCCCGCAATCCCTGGGAATTCGGCTTCTCGCCGGTGGCCAGGCTGGCCTGGAAGCGCTATAGCTGGGTGCCGTTCCTGGAACTGTCGCTTGGCCTGCGCCTTTTGACCGAAACCCGAACTTCCGACGATCACGTCTATTCCACCGCCTTCCAATTCTCGGAATACGCGGGCGTCGGCGTGGCGTTCGGCAAGGAGCAGCAATTCGCGGTCGGCTACCGCTACCAGCACATCTCGAATGCCGGGATCAAGCAGCCCAATCCCGGCACAGGCTTCAGCACGGTGTATCTGCGCTACCGCTTCTGAGGTTGCGGTGCAAAATCTTGCGCCAGCGTCTCGAACACCGCGCGCGTGGCCTCGTCGGCCGGAAAGAAGCACTCGATGCGCATTTCCTGCAGCGTGACGTCCTGCGGAATGCCGAGCGTGGTGATCGTGGAAAACAGCGAAGCGCGGAACGCGCCTGCGCGCAGCGTCACCGGCAGCACCGGCGGCGGCGGACCATCGGCCGCTTCGTCGTCAGGCAACAGCGCGCCGCCCGGCCCCACCATGTCTGGATGCCAGACCGCGATGCGCGCAAAGATTTCGCGCGCGGCCTGGTCGTTTGCCTGGACCTGGAGTTCCTGCCAGACGCGCCGCAGCAGGTAGCGGCCGACCTGCCGGGCGTTCTCGATCACCGGCCACAAGCCATGCGGATCGAACACGGTCAGCATCAGGTTGACGCGACCGCCGCCATCGTCCAGGGCTGCGGGCGCGCGGCCGGCCAGCAACACATCCAGCATGCGGCGATAAGCGGGATTGGCGTCGACAAGGTTCCAGAAGCGGTCGAGCACCACCGCCGGGAACGGCTCCTGCTTGGCAAGGATCAGCGAAATGGCCTGCTGGACCATCTGCAACGGCGGCGAGACGAGAGTGTGCTCGCTATAGCCCGGTGCAAAACCGCCCGCCAGCAACATGCGGTTGCGCTGGCGCAGCGGCACACCGAGCCGTTCGGCCAGCGCCAGCACCATCTCGCGGCTGGGCCGGGAACGGCCGGACTCGAGAAAGCTGATGTGGCGCTGCGATACTCCGGCCGCAAGCGACAGCGCCAGCTGGCTGTAGCCGCGCCTGCCGCGCCAGTATCGCAACAGGGCGGGAAATTCAAGCGCCGTCTCGGAACCAGGTGTCAGGGTTTCCATGTGACGTATTACACCATGAGGCATGCCGTCCGGCGATTACTTTACAGGTAATCAGGACGATTCATGGACCCCGATGCCAATGTGGTGCAACCTCATGAACGGGAACCCCGAATCTGTATTGCATACCCTCGGCCACGCGTTCAGCCGAGGGGAAAAGAACCACTCGTCAGCAGTTGCCTTTCTTGGCATGGCCTGGAGGGCAGAAGCTCTGGTTGCCGTACTGATCCACCCTGCAGTTTCCCTTCTTGGCCTGGCCTGGCGGGCAGCCGGGGCCGCCTTGCTCTGCACGATAACCGTCGTCATATGGAGCCACTACGCAGCCGGCCAGCAGGGCCGTACTCGCAATCAGCAGGGCGAATCCTCGGAGCATTGTTTTTCCTGTCGTGGGGATTGTTGTCAGGCGAAGCATAACGGACCGGCTTGTGCCCGGCAGTAACAATTCGCAATTTGTCCACTTTTATACGATACCTGCACGCAGCTTTGGCCAGTATCTTGTAGTAGCAACATTGCCATTCAGCTGTCGCCTGGAGGTAGATCGAACAAGCGCGGCCTACGCCACACCGTGACTAGGTGTAACAGGCGCGAATGGTATGCTTGATCTTTTGATTCCCGCGCGCAAAGGGCGCGCATCCTGATGGAAATTGCCATACTGCTGGCGCTGATTCTGCTCAACGGTCTGTTCGCCATGTCCGAAATTGCGCTGGTCACCGCCCGCAAGGCGCGCCTGCAGCGCCAGATTGAGGACGGCGACCGGGGAGCGATCGAGGCTGTCAAGCTTGGCGAAGACCCGACCCGGTTCCTGTCGACCGTGCAGATCGGCATTACGTCGATTGGCGTGCTCAACGGCGTGGTGGGCGAATCCACGCTGGCACAGCCGCTTGGCGTGTGGCTGCAGGGCTTCGGGCTGCCGCCGACCACGGCTGGCTACGTGGCTACGGCCATTGTCGTGGCTGGCCTGACCTATTTCTCGATCGTGCTGGGCGAACTGGTGCCCAAGCGCCTGGGCCAGCTGGCTCCCGAGGCCATTGCACGGCAGGTGGCCCGCCCGATCGGCTGGCTTGCCGTGGCCAGCACGCCGTTCGTCAAGCTGCTGTCCGGGTCGACGCGCCTGGTCCTGCGCGTACTGGGCGTAAAGACCGACCGCGGTCCCGGAGTGACCGAGGAGGAAATCCACGCACTGCTGGTGGAAGGCTCGGAGGCCGGCGTCATCGAGCATCACGAGCACACCATGGTGCGCAACGTGTTTCGCCTTGATGACCGTCAGCTGGCCTCTCTGATGGTGCCGCGCGGCGACGTGGTGTATCTCGATATCGAAGTCCCGCTGGAAGAAAACCTCAAGCGCATCGAGGAGTCGGACCACTCCCGCTTTCCGGTCGTGCGCGGCGGCATGCATGACATTGTCGGCGTGCTCAGCGCGCGCCAGTTGCTGGCCCGCCGCCTGCGCGGCGAGGAAGCCGACCTCATGACCGTGGTGCAGCCGGCGGTATTCGTGCCCGAGAGCGTCACGGGCATGGAACTGCTGGAAAACTTCCGCGGCTCCGGCGGCCAGATCGCGTTCGTGATCGACGAGTACGGCGAGGTTCTTGGCCTGGTCACGCTGCAGGACCTGATCGAAGCCATCACCGGCGAGTTCAAGCCGGACAGCGTGGACGAGGAATGGGCGATCCAGCGTGAAGACGGCTCCTGGCTGCTCGATGGCCTGATCCCCATACCCGAATTGAAGGACCGCATCGGCCTGCGCCAGGTGCCCGAGGAAGAAAAAGAGCGCTACCACACGCTCTCCGGGATGCTCCTGCTGCTGCTTGGCCGGCTGCCGCAAACCGCGGACAGCGTCCAGTGGCAAGACTGGCGCTTCGAGATCCTGGACATGGACGGCAAGCGCATCGACAAGGTGCTGGCCTCGCGCGTCGTGCCGTCCGAAGGTCCCGAAGAGGAAACCACCGGCTGACGCCGGCGTCCTCCCTCTGTCGTCGCAGCCCCTGGCCAACAACCAGGCCGGGCGGCTGTCAAGGCCGGCGTGGGAGGTACCGGCCAAATCTATATTGGCGACCCCGGCGGTACGCTCCTGGCGCCCTCCCTGCCGTATGATCGAATCTGCAACACACCGGCCATCGCGATATGCCTGCACGGCAACGTGTGAACGCGGTGGCAGAATTCGAGAATAACTGCAGAACGGGATGCGCGGACAGTGGCTGGCGACTTGCCGGCCCGGTCCGCAAAAATGGATCGCATGCACCAAGACGACGCCGGCGACAGCGCCGGTCAGCGTACCGGAAATGCGTACGACATGGTCCAGCCCGCCGCCTTCGTGGCTGCGCTGGCGAATTGCCGCGCCTGTTCCGGCGGCACGCAACTGGTCATTCTCGTCATTAGACTGGACCGCTTTGCCAGCGCCTGCGAATCCGTGGGGCCCAAAGGGGCGGCGCGCCTGCGCCAGCTCGTACAGGCGCGCCTGGCGCGCTGGCTACTGCCGGAAGCCCGTATGTACTGGCTGGGGCCGGCCGACCTGGCCGTTGTCACCCCACTGTCGGCCACCACGCAGGACCCGGCGCGGCTGGGACAGCGCATGGCCGATGAACTGGCGCGCCCTTTCTCGCTCGATGGCCTTGAGCTGTTCCTGTCCTGCAGCATCGGTCTGGCCCTGGACCACCCCGACATAGCAGCCGAGCGCATCCTGCAGCAGGCGTTTGACGCCATGCTTCGCATCTGCCGCCAGGGGGGACACGGGCTGGGCAGTGCCATGCGCGCCGGCACGCCTGCGGCGGACCAGATGGTCGCGGCCTTGCCGCACGCCCTGGAGCGTGGCGAACTCAGCCTGCACCTCCAGCCGACGGCCGATTTCGACGGCGCGCGGATCAGCGGCTACTCCGTGCGGCTGCGCTGGCGCCATCCCGCCCTGGGCAGGGTTGCGCCGCAGGACTTCCTGCCGGCGCTGGAAAACCTCGGACTGATGGGACCGGTGGGCAACTGGCTGCTCGGGAGCCTGGCGCCGCTGGCGCGCGCGGCAGCCGATATCGGTCCGCTGCAGTTCACCCTTCAGGCATCGAGCGCCCAACTGCATCAACTGGATATGGTCGACGCGCTCGCGCGTACCCTCGATGCCGGAGCCATCGCGCCACAGCGGCTTTGCATCGAGGTGCCCTGCACCAACCTGCCGGACGACGCAGAACTGCTCGCCAGGTTCGAAGCGTTGCGCCGGCGCGGCCTGCAGCTTTCGGTCAGCGATTTCGACAGCCGGCAAGAATGCCTGGAGACATTTGACTGGCTGCGGCCCGACCGTGTCACGCTGGACGTGCGCAGTCTCGGCCACGCCCACCAACCCGCCAATGCGGCTGCCGGCTTGCAAGCGGCCTGCGCCGTGGCACGCAAGGCAGGCGCCGTCGTCTGTGCCAGGGGCGTGGAAACACGCAAGCAGCTGGAGCAGGTGCACGGCTGGGGCTGCCACAGCGTCCAGGGCTATCTGCTCGCCCAGCCATTTCCGGCAGCCTGGCTTGCCCAGACCCATTGGGCAATCCAGCAGCGCGCCAGGGAACTGCTCGGGCCGGCCGCCTAATACGCCCGTAGCCAATACGCCCGTTGCGGCGCGGCCCGGGTGTGCAGGCTCGTCCGATTTACAAATTGCGACATATGAAAATGTGATGCCAATCGGCACTGGCGGTAAAATCTGGAGAAAATGTCCATGACCTGTAAGGAGCCCGGCGTGAAGAAAGGTTGGATCTGGTGCGTACTGTTCGCGACCCTGCTGGCTGGCTGCAATACCATGGCCGGACTTGGCCAGGATATCCAGCGCGGCGGCCAGAAACTGGAAGGCGCGGCAGACCGCCACAAGTAAGCGGCAAGCCCCTCTTGCAGAGGCTCGGCGCCCCCAAGGAAAAACGGCACGCAATGCGTGCCGTTTTTCCGTTCATGCCATATGCGCGACAGCGTCCGGTGGCTCAGCCCCGCCGCAGTGCCGCAGCCTCTTGCGCAAGCTTGCGGATGCGGCCCCAGTCGCCGGCGGCGACGGCGTCCTTGGGCACGACCCAGGAACCGCCTACGCACACCACGTTCGGCAAGGCAAGGTAGGTCGGCGCCAGCGCGGCGTCAATCCCGCCGGTCGGGCAGAAACGCAACTGCGACAGCGGCCCGTACAGTGACTTGAGCATCGGCACGCCCCCCGCGGCCTGGGCCGGGAAGAACTTCAGGAAAGTGAAGCCGGCCTCCAGCGCGGCCATGGCCTCGCTGGCCGTGGCCACGCCCGGCAGCAGCGGGATGCCGGCATCCCGCGCACCTGCCGCCAGCGCGGGCGTCAGGCCCGGCGATACGGCAAACTGAGCGCCAGCATCGCGCACGGCGTGGAGCTGCTCGACGGTCAGCACCGTGCCGGCGCCCACGCACGCGCCCGGAACCTTCGCGGCCACGGCGCGCATCGCGTCCATCGCCACCGGCGTACGCAGCGTGATTTCCAGCAGCGGCAGGCCGCCGGCCACCAGCGCTTCGCTGACATGCAGGGCCTCGTCGACGGAACCGAACTCCAGGACAGGAATGACCGGCACATTGGCCAGTCGCGCGAGCAGCGGGGAAGTTTGAACTTGCATGGCAGTCTGGATCGTTGCGGACTAGAAGTTGGATCGGGAAATCAATCGATCAGGCAATCACGGACACCGACTGCGCCAGCCTGGCGAGCACGGTCTCCGCGGAAGGTATCGGCGCCACCGCGCCATACCCGGTGGTGGACAGCGCCGCGGCCACGTTCGCATAGCGCGCGGCCTCGAACGGATCGGCGCCCGCGGCAAGCCGCGCGATGAAGCTGCCACCGAAGCAGTCGCCAGCACCCGTGGCATCGACAGGCGTGACGGCAAACGGCGGCACTAGCGTGCGCGACTCGGCCGTGGCCACGTAGGCGCCCTCTTCGCCGAGCTTGAGCGCTACCAGGCCAACGCCGCAGCCAAGCAGGTAGTCGGCGATCGCGTCGCGGTCATCGAGTCCGGTCAGCACGGTGATGTCATCCCAGCTGGGCAGGCATACATCCGTGAGCGAGAACGCCTCGCGCATGATGCCGCGCGCCCGCGCCAGCGACCACAGGCGCAGCCGCAGATTGGTATCGAGCGACACCTTCACGCCGGCCTTGCGCGCATGCTCCATAGCGGCCAGGCCAGCATCGCAGGCGCTTGTGCTGATCGCCAGGCTGATGCCCGACAGGTGCAGGAACCTGGCCTGCGCGATCGCGGCCAGCGGCAGCTGCTCGTGATGGTAGCGGGCCGCGGCGGAGCCTTCGCGCAGGTAGTCGAAGCGATGGCCATGGTTGTCATGGCTGACGAAGTACACGCCGGTCGGCGCTGAGGGATCGACGCGGACGTGGCGCGTGTCCACGCGCTCGCTCGTCCACAGCGCCATCAGCCGTTCGCCGAAGCCGTCGGCACCCACCGCGCTGATATAGCCCGTGGTGGCGCCCTGCCGCGCGGCCGCGATGCAGAAGTTCGAAGTGTCGCCGCCAAATCCCTGCAGGTAGCGGCTCGGGTCGTCGGGCTGCTGGTTGAACTCCACCAGCGGCTCGCCATAGGCCAGGATATCGATGCTCATGGCGTGCTCGTCTCAGAAGAAAGTCTGGACAATGTCGATGACGCGCATGTCGCCGTTCAGTACGGGAATATGCCGCCACTTGTCGAAGGTCAGGCACGGGTGCGAGATGTCGAAGGCGATCATGTCGCCGACCCGTATATCGTCACCCGCGTGGATCTGCAGGTATGCATGCTGGTCCATCATGCCCGTGACTTCCCAGTGCGCGGGCACCGCCACCGGCGCGGCGCTGCCCGGGCGGTAGATCACCGCCGGAATCGGCATGCCGGCGTCGAACGCCGCGTCGCGCTTGCCCATGCCGATGATGGCCCGGTCGGGCTCGGGCACGGATTGCACATACGCCCACAGTTGCAGCGCGGGCAGCAAGCCTTCGCGCATCTTCTGTGCCACCGGGTTGCTCGCCAGGATGCGCTCCTGCGCGGCCTTGTAGATGCCCACATCATGCGTCAGGTAGCAGCCGGGGCGCAGCACCACCTCGATCGGCGTGCCGATATCGGTGCGGGCAAATTCCTCCGCCACCACGTCGTACCAGGCCGAGCCGGCACCCGACATGATCACCGGGCTGCGGCCAAAGCGGCCCTGCTGCGCGATCTCGCGGGTGACCGCCACGGTGCGTTGCAGGAAACGGCGGATATCGGCCTCTTCCTTCAATACCCCTTCATAGATCTCCACGCCCGCCAGCGACAGCGCGTCCGGCCAGCGCGCCAGCGCCGCCAGCACATCTGCCTGCTGCACGGCGTCGCGCACGCCGGTGCGTCCGCCCTCCACACCCAGCTCCAGCAGCACCTGCAGCGTCTGGCCGCGCTCGCGGAAATACGCGCCGAGCTGGTCCACCAGGTCCGCGGAATCGACCAGCGAGAAGAACTCGAAGCCAGGATCGCGCAGCAGGTCGGCAATGATTTCCATATTGCGGCGGCCCACCAGCTGGTTGGCCATCAGCACACGGCGCACCCCGTGGGCGTAGGCCGCGGCAGTCTGGTGCGCGGTCGCCAGCGTAATGCCCCAGGCGCCCGCGCCAAGCTGGCGCGCAAACAGCTTGGGCGCCATGGTCGTCTTGCCATGCGGCGCAAGCTGCACGCCGTACTCACGCATGAAGCGGCGCATCCATTCCAGGTTGTGAGACAGGCGCTCCTCGTAAAGCACCGCGGCTGGCAGGCTGAGCTCCTCCTGCAGCAGGCTCCAGCCGGTCTGGCCGGCGTCTTCGGGGGCAAGCGGGGCTTCCAGCCTGCCCAGTGCCTTGTTGAGCGGATCGATCACACCGGCCTGATACTTTGTTTCACGCATGCCTGTCATCACCCTGAAAAAATCTGATTGACGTAATGATATCCCCGAAATTACGATATTTCATCCTTGTTATAAAGTAACACGCCGTTCCCGGACTGGCGGCTTGACTGGAGTCAGTGCCGCCGCCTCGCAACCGGGTTGGCACTACCAGTTATAGCCCTTCGCCAGCCCAGGACCTTCACGAGCCATGACCGCGCCCTTCGATATCCTGACCCGCATCGCCGAGCGCGGCCCCGCGCTGCGCCTGGCCGAGCAGAAGGTGGCGCAAGTCGTTCTGGAAGACCTTGCCGGCGCGGCGGCCGCCAGCATCAACGAACTGGCGCGCAAGGCCGGCGTGAGCGAAGCCAGCGTGACGCGCTTTGCCAAGGCCATCGGCTGCCGCGATGTGCGCGACCTGAAGCTGCGGCTGGCGCAGGCCACCGCGGTGGGCATGCGCTTCCTGCAGCCGGACGGCATGCCGGCGCCTGCCGACACCCCGGCGACGCTGGCCGACCGCATCCATGCCGACGTGCTCGCCGCGCTCGAAGTCAACCGCAAGCTGATCGATGCCGACCGTGTCGAGCAGGCCGCGCGCCTGTTGCTGGGCGCACGCATGGTCTACGCTTTTGGCATGGGCGGCGGCTCGTCCTTCATGGCTGACGAGGCGCGCCACCGCCTGGCGCGGCTGGGCCAGCCCGTGGCCAGCTACCAGGACGCGCTGCTGCAGAAGATGGTGGCGGCAACGCTCAGCCGCGACGACGTGGTGCTCGCGTTTTCGGCGAGCGGCAGCGTGCCGGAGATGCTGGCGAGCTGCGATATCGCGCGCGAATACGGCGCCACGCTCGTGGCCGTGACCGCGCTCGGGTCGCCGCTGGCCGCGCGCGCCGACGTGCTGCTGCCCGTGCGCACGCTCGAGACCGACTTCATCTTCAAGCCGTCGGCCTCGCGCTACGCCATGCTGCTGGTGCTGGACGTGCTGGCCACGCAGTGCGCGCTGCTGCAGCAGGACCAGAGCAAGGAACGGCTGCGCCGCCTGAAATACGTGCTCGACGCCCACCGCGGCCCCGGCGGCGAGAACGGGCACGACGACGGCGCCGGCCCGGACGGCCGCCAGCCGCTGGGAGACTGAACCTATGCCACACCTGTTCGATACCCTGATCCGCTGCGTGACGCTGCTCGACGGCTCGGGCGCCGCGGCCCGCATGGCCGACGTGGCGCTGCGCGATGGCCTGATTGCGCGCATCGACGAAGCCGGCGCCATCGATCCCGACTCCGCCGCCCACGTGGTGGAAGGCCACGGCCTGGTGTTGTCGCCTGGCTTCATCGACGTGCATACGCACGACGACACCAACGTGGTCCGCCAACCTGAAATGAAGCCCAAGCTCTCGCAAGGCGTCACTACCGTGATCGTCGGCAACTGCGGCATCAGCGCGGCGCCCGTCACGCTGTCGGGCGACCCGCCCGACCCGATGAACCTGCTCGGGCATGCCGAAGCCTTCCGCTACCCGGACTTCCGCTCGTATGTGGAAGCCGTCGACGCCGCGCAGCCGGCCGTCAACGTCGCGGCACTGGTCGGCCATACCGCGCTGCGCAGCAACCAGATGGACCGCCTGGACCGCGCCGCCACGCCGGAGGAGATCGCCGCCATGCGCGCGCAACTCGAAGAGGCGCTGCAGCATGGCGCGCTGGGGCTCTCAACCGGCCTCGCCTATGCCAACGCTTTTTGCGCCCCGACTGAAGAAGTACTGGCCCTGGCCGAGCTGCTCGCCAATGCCGGGGCGCTCTACGCCACGCACCTGCGCAGCGAGTTCGCCGAGATCCTCGACGCGATGGACGAAGCGTTCCGCATTGGCCGCCACGCGCGCGTGCCCGTGGTGATCTCGCACCTGAAATGCGCCGGCGTGCCCAACTGGGGCCGCAGCACCGAAGTGCTCGATGCGCTCGATGGCGCGCAGCGCTGGCAGCCTGTCGGCTGCGACTGCTATCCCTACACCGCCAGTTCGTCGACGCTGGACCTCAAGCAGGTCACCGGCGACTTCGACATCATGGTGACCTGGTCCGAAGGCGCGCCCGAGATGGGCGGCCGCCTGCTGGCCGAGATCGCGGCTGAATGGCAGGTCGACCTGCATGAGGCCGCGCGCCGCCTGATGCCGGCCGGGGCCGTCTACCACTGCATGGAAGACGCCGACGTCGACCGCATCCTGAGCCACCCGGCCACCGTAGTGGGTTCGGACGGCCTGCCCAACGATCCGCTGCCGCATCCGCGCCTGTGGGGCGCGTTTCCGCGCGTGCTCGGCCACTATGCGCGCGATCGCGAGCTGTTCCCGCTCGCCGTCGCCGTCAACAAGATGACCGGCATGTCGGCCGAGCGCTTCGGCCTGGCCGGCCGCGGCTTCGTGCGTGAAGGCTATTGCGCCGACCTGGTGCTGTTCGACGCCAACACCATCCGCGACGCGGCCAGCTTTACCGATCCGATGCAACCGGCCGAAGGCATTGCTGCGGTCTGGGTCAACGGCGAGCTGTCCTGGCAGCAGCGCCAGCCCACCGGCGTGCGCGCCGGCCGGTTCCTGCCGCGCGGCACCCGCCCCGTGGCCTGACTTCCCCTCTTTGTTTCACCCGATTTCAGGAGTATTCATGGATATCAAGCGATTCGGCGTAGAAGGCGGCACCGGCCAGGGCGGCCAGCACATGCCGTTTGCCCGCGCGGTGGCGGCCGACGGCTGGCTCTACGTTTCCGGCCAGGTGCCGATGGTCAACGGCGAACTGGTCGACGGCGGCATCGTCGCGCAGACCCACCAGGCCATCAAGAACGTGCTGGCCATCCTGGCCGAGGCCGGCTACGGTCCCGAGCACGTGGTGCGCTGCGGCGTCTGGCTGGACGATGCGCGCGACTTCGCCTCGTTCAACAAGATCTTCAAGGAATACTTCGGCGCCAACCCGCCCGCCCGTGCCTGCGTGCAGTCCAGCATGGTGGTGGACTGCAAGGTCGAAGTGGACTGCATTGCCTACAAGAGGCCGGCGGCCTGAGCCGATCGCCTGCTGCTTGTCAGCCGACTGTCAGCGGATTGCCTGACTGTATTTGCCCCCGCCCGCGACCCGGGCGGGACATGAACTGAACTACAAACCTTGCCGCCAAAAGCGGCCTTTCTTTCCACAAGAGGAGACAACATGGGTGCCGTCACCGGAACCACACTGTTGGTGTACGCGCTGATCGCCGTGATCGCCCTGGTCGTGCTGATCGCGCGCTTCAAGCTCAACCCCTTCATCACCCTGGTCGTCGTCTCGGTCCTGCTCGGCTTTGCCGTGGGCATGCCGATGGGCGACATCATCAAGTCATTCGAGGCCGGCGTTGGCGGCACCCTCGGCCATATCGCGCTGGTGATCGGCCTGGGCACCATGCTCGGCAAGATGATGGCCGAGTCCGGCGGCGCCGAGCGCATCGCGACCACGCTGATCGATTTCTTCGGCGAGAAAAACGTGCACTGGGCGATGGTCACCATCGCCTTTATCGTCGGCCTGCCGGTCTTCTTCGAAGTCGGCTTCGTGCTGCTGATCCCGATTGCCTTCAACGTGGCCAAGCGCACCGGCACGTCGATGGTGCTGGTCGGCATCCCGATGGTGGCCGGCCTGTCGGTCGTCCACGGCCTGATCCCGCCGCACCCGGCCGCTCTCCTGGCCGTGACGGCATACGGCGCGGATATCGGCAAGACCATCATGTACGCGCTGATCGTGGGCATCCCGACCGCGGCTATTGCCGGCCCGCTGTTCGCCAAGCTGATGGACCGCTACGTCAAGCTGCCCGACGTCAACCCGCTTGCCACTCAGTTCACCGAGGAAGACGAAGGCGTCAAGGCCTCGCACCAGCTGCCCGGCTTCGGCATTACGGTGTTCACCATCCTGCTGCCCGTGATCCTGATGCTGATCGGCAGCTGGGCCGACCTGTTCACCACGCCCAAGACCTTCGCCAACGATTTCCTCAAGCTGATCGGCAACTCGGTGATGGCGCTGTTGATCGCCGCTCTGGTGAGCTTCTACACCTTCGGCAAGGCACGCGGCTTCAACCGCGAGGCGATTCTCAAGTTCACCAACGAGTGCGTGGCGCCTACGGCCATCATCACGCTGGTGGTTGGCGCGGGTGGTGGCTTCGGCCGCATCCTGCGCGACTCGGGCGTGTCCAATGCCATCGTCGACGTGGCCACCAACGCCCACGTTTCGGTGCTGCTGCTGGGCTGGCTGGTGGCCGTGATGATCCGCATCGCCACCGGTTCGGCCACCGTGGCCATGACCACCGCCGCCGGCATCGTCGCCCCGATCGCCGCCAACGTGCCGGGAACTCGCCCCGAACTGCTGGTGCTGACCACCGGCGCCGGCTCGCTGATCCTGTCGCACGTGAACGACGGCGGCTTCTGGCTGGTCAAGGAGTACTTCAACATGACCGTGACCCAGACCTTCAAGACCTGGTCGGTCTGCGAGACCCTCATCTCGGTGGTCGCCCTGCTGCTGACCCTGGCGCTCGCCACCGTCGTCTGACCGTCTGAACCGGGCCAGGGCACCCGTGTCAATCGGGATTGCCTTGGTCCGGGCGCCCTCCTACACTCCCTCCTTGATGCGGCCGCGAGTGCCGCACACGTCCTATCGAGGAGACCCTCCATGACCTTCACGCTGTTGCAGCGCGCCATCCTGGCCTGCGGCGCCCTCGCCCTGCTGTCGACCGCGGCGCAGGCCGCCGACCCCGTCAGGATCGGCCTGATCGCGCCCTTTTCCGGCAGCTTCGCCGATTACGGCAAGCAGATGGAAGCCGGCGTGAAGGCCTACCAGTCGCTTCATGGCGATACCGTGGCGGGCCGCAAGGTGCAGGTCATCATGAAGGACACCACGGGACCGGTGCCCGACGTGGCCAAGCGCCTGGCGCAGGAGCTGGTGGTGCGCGACAAGGTCGACATCCTGGCCGGCTTCGGCCTCACGCCGGAGGCCCTGGCGGTTGCACCGGTTGCCGAACAGGCGAAGAAGCCGATGGTGATCTTCAACGCGGCCTCGTCGGTCATCACCACCAAGTCGAACTATATTGTGCGCGTGTCGATGACGCTGCCGCAGATTTCCGCGCCCATGGCCACCTGGGCCGTGAAGAACAATGTGCGCAAGGTGGTCACGCTGGTCGCCGATTACGCGCCCGGCATCGATGCGGAGACCGCGTTCAAGACCAACTTCATCGGTGGCGGCGGACAGGTGATCGAGTCCATCCGCGTGCCGCTGCGCAACCCGGAGTTCGCACCGTTCATCCAGCGCATCAAGGACGCGAAGCCTGAGGCGGTATTCCTGTTCCTGCCCGCCGGCGAACAGGGCGTGGCCTTCATGAAGGGCTTCCGCGAGCGCGGGCTGGCCGAGGCCGGCATCCGCGTGATCGCCACCGGCGACCTGACCGATGACCACGTGCTGCCCGCCATGGGCGACGCGACGCTGGGCGTGATCACCTCGTTCCACTATTCGATGGCGCACGACTCGCGCGAGAACAAGGCTTTCCTGAGCGCCTATTCCGCTGCGAATCCCGGCGCGGGCCGCCCGAACTTCATGGCTGTCGCGGCCTATGACGGCATGGCTGCCATCTACGAGGCACTGAAGCAGACCAACGGCGCGACCGATGGCGACAAGATCCTGGGCGCGCTCAAGGGCATGAAGATCATGAGCCCGCGCGGGCCGATCATGATCGACCCGGCCACGCGGGACGTCGTCCAGACCGTCTACATCCGCAAGGTGGAGAAGCGTGGCAGCGAGCTGTACAACATCGAGTTCGACAAGTTTGCCGACGTGAAGGACTCAGGCAAGTAAGGCCCTCGCCGCCCTGCTTCCGCGTTCGCGCCGCTCAGGGCACCCACCAGTAGCGCGTGAGATGAAAGAAAACCGGGGCGGCGAATACCACCGAGTCCAGGCGGTCCAGCATGCCGCCGTGGCCCTCGATCATGTGGCCCCAGTCCTTGATACCGCGGTCGCGCTTGATCGCCGACATGACCAGGCCGCCCAGGAACCCCATCAGGGCGATCACCAGTGCGATCGCACCGGCCTTCCACGGTGAACCGTAAGGCGTGATCCACCAAAGCGATGCCCCCAGCGCCGTCGCGCTGGCGACGCCGCCCACAAAGCCTTCGACGGTCTTCGACGGCGACAGCAACGGCGCGATCTTGCGCTTGCCGAGCAGCTTGCCCCACACATACTGGAGGACGTCGCTGCCCTGCACGACGATCACCAGGAATGCAATCAGCAGCAGGTTGCGATCCTCGTAGCCCGGAATCGGCAGCGTGAGCAGCGCCGGGACGTGCGAGATGCAGAACACGCAGATCATCACCGCCCACTGCACGCCCGCGCAGCGTTCGAGAAAGCGCGTGGTTTCCGAAGACAGCGCCGAGAGGATCGGCAGGATCAGGAACGCATAGACCGGAATGAAGATCGAGAACAGCCCGTACCAGCTGATGTAGACGAGCAGGTACTGGCACGGCAGGAAGACGAAGAATGCGGCCACGATGGCGCGATGGTCGCCGCGCCGGGTCGTGGTGATCGTAATGAACTCTCGCAGCGCGTAGAACGAAAGCAGGCAGAACAGGACGATGATCGCCGTGCGCCCCATGGCGAAGGCAATGCCGAGGATGGCCACCATCCACCACCATGCCGACACCCGGGCCGCGAGGTTGTCGATAACCGCGTGGGGCGCGCCGCCCGCCACGCGCCAGCGCAGCAGCGCGGTCACGAGCGAGGCCAGCAACAGCACGCACAGCACGCCGCCAAACAGCACGCGGGTTTCGTGGATAACCTGGATACTAGACATGGCTTTACTCCAGCGCCGGCGCCAGCGCGAGCAGTTGCTGCCGGCAGCGGGACAAGAACGATTCTTTCGCTTCTTCGGGCTGCAGCCGCAGCGGCGTGCCGAAGGTTACGGTGCACAGCAGCGGCACGGGGATGACCTCGCCCTTCGGCATCACACGGTTGAGATTGTCGATCCACACCGGCACGAACTCGATGTCCGGGCACGCCCGCGCCAGATGGAACACGCCGCTCTTGAACGGCAGCAGCCGCTCGTCAGTGGCATTGCGCGTGCCTTCAGGGAAGATGATCAGCGAGGCGCCGGCACGCAGCGCCTGCTCCATCTGGGCCACCGGGTCAGGGGCGGTGCCGTCGCGCCCGCCGGTGCGGTCGATCAGCAGCGCACGAAAGACATCGCACCCGATGAAGCGCCGCACCGGCGACGCTTCCCAATAGTCCGCGCCGGCCACGGGCCGCGTCGCCGCGCGCAGGTCCGGCGGCAGGCAGCCCCAGATCAGCACGAAGTCGCCATGGCTGCTGTGGTTGGCAAAGTAGACACGCTGCACCGCGGCGGGCAGGCAGCCGTTCCAGCGCGCTTGCATGCCGGTCAGCGCCTGCGCGAACAGGATGATGGCGCGCGCCGCCAGTCGTGAAGGCCAGGTCATGGGGAACTCATCTCAGTAGCAGCAAAAGAAGCGCCAGCAGTAACTGCGCCGCTGTCAGTACACCCGCAAATTTCAGGAAGCGCAGCGTCGCGCGCGAGCGCTCCGCCAGCGAGCGGCCCGCACGCCCGGGCGCCTGCCAGCCGAGGGCGGCCAGCCCTTGGTCGAGTGCGTCCAGATCAGCGGCATCCGCCGCGACCGCAAGCGCCTCGAACAAGCGACGGTCCAGCTCGATACGGACCAGCAGCCAGAGCTGGGCCACGCCAATGAGGGCCGCCACCAGCCCGAGAACCAGGTAGACCAGCGCAGCGGGCGCGAACAGTCCGGCAAGCAGCAGGTTGGCCATGGCCAGGACCAGGCCCGCGCCATTCAGCCGGGAGGCTGCGTGCATGGCGGCAGCAGTAATACGCGCCACCCAGGCCTCGCTGCCGGACGCGGGACGGGGATCGGCTTCAGTCACCATGGGCGGCTCCTTGCGTATCGGGATCCCGCGGATCGGCTGAGTTGGTTTGCAGGAAATGCGCCAATGCCGCAACGCTCTGCGGGCCCAGCACCACGGCGGGACGGCTTTGGCGCAACCGGGCCAGCACTTGCTGCGGATCACGCAGGCGCGCGTGCGCGCCCAGCCAGGCCGCCGCGACCAGCGCACTGCGCGAGTAGCCAAGGGCGCAGCTGACCAGCACCGTGCACCCTTGCAGCCGCCAGCGCTCGATGATCTCGACGCCGGCCTGCAATTGCGCCTGCGATGGCACGGTCAGGTCCAGCACGGGCACGCAGCGGTAAGCGACGCCGGTCACCAGCCGCGGCAGTTCCGCAGTCAGGTCGAGCACGGCATCGGCCCCCGAATCGCGCAGCTCCGCTTCGCCAGGCAGACGGCCGATCCACACGCCATCGGCCAGCCGGCTGACGGCAGGCTGGCGCCGGGTCCACCAGCGCGAGTTGGCGAAGGCGCCCAGCACGTAGGGCCACAGCACCCACCAGGCCGACATGGGGAGGGTACCGTCCGCGCGCTTCTGGAATGCCGCCGGCTTGCCGGCACGGTAGATCATGGCCACGCAGCCCAGCGCGATGGCCGCCCACACAAGCAGGAAACTTGCCACAACCGACACGCTCAATGCCGCCACCGAGGCCAGCGCCAGCAGCGCCGCCGCCAGCCCATAGCGGCGCGCAAGCCCGGCGTCAGGCGAGCCGGCCGCCGCGGCTGGCTCCCGCGGAAACGCGAATACGCATAGCCACCCGGCCAGCCAACCGGTCGGGATGTCGATGAAGTGGTGCTGGTAGGTCGTCAGGACCGACACGCCGATCAGCGCAAACCAGAGATGCAGCAGCCAGCGCCAGCCGCCACGCAGGTGCGCGGCATAGGCAACCCAGAGGATCACGAGCAGGCTGATATGCAGCGACGGCGCCTGGTTGAAGGGCTTGTCAAAGCCGCCGAGCAACGTGAAAAGCTGCCCTGGCAACCCGTCGGCTTCGGGGCGCGCAAAGGCAAAGCGCAGCGGAAACGCGACAAAGCATGCCACCGAGACGAGTTGGGCCGCGAGCAGGCGCTTCGCGTGGCTCAGCAGGTCGGCGCGCGTCGACCAGAGGAAGAACGAAATGCCATAGAGTAAGTCGATCGACCAGTACGGCACGATGGTCCACGGCACGAACGGAATCCCGCGCTCCCAGCCGAAGTGGAAATACGGTACCTCGGCGCGCTGGCTGGCCAGCCAGTTGGCCAGGCCGTAGCTAGAGAAGAACAGCACCCCCATGCCGGCGAGCAAACCCGCTGCCAGGCGCCACGGCCGGCCCGGCGCTGGCACCGGGTTCCGATCCAGCGCGGCGGGACCATACGATGCGCTGTCGCGCTGCATCAGCGCCCCTCGCCTTTCCTTCGTGCCAGGCTGACCGTGAAGATGCCCCACGGATCGATGCGCTGGGCGAGCTTTTCAAAGCCGGCATGGCGGACAAGTTCGTCCATCTCGGCCTGCGAGCGGCGGCGCATCACCCACGCCGAACCCGCACGGTGGCTGGTCAGCGCCCGCGCGATGAACTCGAGCTGGGGATGCCACGGCTGCCCCGTATAGACGAGATAACCGCCCGGCCGCACGGCCTGCGCCAGCCCGCGCAGCGACCTGCCGACCATCTCGTTGTCGCCGAACAGCTCGTACAGGCCGGAGACGATGGCCAGCGTTGGCGCCGGGTCCAGCGCGGCGAGACTGTCGGCATCGAACGCATCGCCCTTCTCGAAGCGCGCAATCGGATCGAGCCCCTTGCGGCGGATCAGGTTTCGTCCCTGCTCGACATTGATGTCGCTGTAGTCGCGCAGCAGGATGCTCTCCACGGCGTTGCCGTCGATGCTGCCGCGCTGCGAAGTCAGGGCCTCCAGCACGTAGCGCCCGTGGCCGGCGGCGATGTCGACGATGTGCACCGGGGCACCCGCGGCCTGCAGGCGGTGAATCGCCTCGCCAATCAGTTCTTCCACATGCAGCTTGCGCTGCCGGATGCCGCGCCAGCCGATGGCGTCCAGGTAGTTGCGGTCCACAACCTGGCCAATGCCGAAGCGGCCCGTCGCCTGGTTGCGATAGACATAGTCCAGCGTCGAGCCGGAGTCGAAGCCGGTCTGGTGACCCAGGCGCACGCCTTCGGACAGCATGCCGCCCAACCGCAAGCCGGCGCGCACGGTCCCCCAGTAGATGCCGGCCGGGCTTGCCGCCGCCAGCGGCGCGGCCAGCCGGTCGGACTCTTCCTTGAAGGGCCCGCGGCGGTCAGCCTCAAGCCATGACACGGGCTCGGACGGTGCGTCGAATTCGCGAACGATGAAGTTCCGCGCCGCCGCCACGGCGGATGCGCGGTCACGCTCGCCGAGCGTATCGTGGTAGAAGCCGTCGAGGACGATGCGCTCCTTCACGCGCGAGCCCAGGCGGTCGAAGAACGCATCCTGCGGGCCGCGATGCACGACCCAGTCCGCGCCGGAAATCAGCAGCTGCGTGGGTACGGTGATGGCGCCGGCATCGGCCACGACGCGCTCGCCGGCGTCGTAGAGGTCGAGCAGCATGTTGACGGCGATCGGCCGCGTGATCAGCGGATCGGCGTCGTAGCTGGCCACGCGCTGCGGATCGTGCGTGAGGAACTTCGCCTTGACGTAGCTGTTGACGAAGAACTTGCCGCGCAGCCGCTGCATCAGCTTCAGGCCCGGCCGCGCGAACGGCACATAAAGCTTGACCTTGAACGCCGGAGAAGCCGCTACCAGGCACCGGATGCGTGGCGCGTAGTCGTGCACCCAGGTCGCCACCAGTACCGCGCCGACGCTCTGCGCCACCACGGCCATGCGCTCCACGCCAATGCCGTGCGCGGCCTCGATGTGCTCGACAAAGGTCTGGATGTCGCGCACCGAACAGGCCAGCCCGGGGCTGTAGCCGCGCTCGCCCGGCGATCGTCCGTGGCCGCGCGCGTCCCAGGCAAAGAAGTCATGGTCCGGCAGGTTCAGTTCATCCACCAGGTGCGCGACGCGGCCGGAATGCTCGTGCCCGCGATGGAACAGGAGCACGGCCCCGCGCGGCGCGCCGCTCGCGGCCGGCCAGTGCCGGTAGAACAGTTCCTGCCCGTCATGGGTGGCAAAGCGCGATTCGATCGGAGTTCGTTCCACGCGGTGCGTCTCCACAGGTTAGACCGCCGGGCGGCGGGCCTGGCTCTCGCGAGCCTCCTGCACGCCGTGACGTACGCGATTGATGATGGTCGCCACGGACAGCAGCGACAGCAGGATCCAGAACCAGTGCCCGTAGGGACCGAGGCCCAGGCCGCAGCCCACCCATAATCCAAGCGCGCCAAGGACCAGCGCACGGTCGCTCTTGCCGAGCGGGCCGTCATAGCGCCGGCTGGCGCCCGCCAGCGGCCCGATCAGTCCGGCGCATTCGGCCACCACGGCCAGGATGGCGAACAGGATGACCTCGCCGCCCGACGACGGCATGGCCCAGGCGAAGGGGATGGTCAGCGCCAGGTCCGATACGATGTCGCCCAGCTCGTTCAGGTACGCGCCCAGCACGCTTTGCTGCCCGTGTTCGCGCGCGAGCATGCCGTCGATCGCGTTCAGCGCCATCCGCGCGAACAGCCACAGCGGCATCAGCAGGAACACGCCGGGCAGCCAGGCCAGCCCGCCCGTCAGCGCGCCGACGACGAACGAACCGGCCGCCGCCGCCAGGGTGACCTGGTTGGCGGTCACGCCCGACGCCGCAAGCCGCTCCACGGTGGGCCGCAGCAAAGCCTGGAACTTCGGTTTGATCTGGTAAAGCGTCATGTTCGGTCTCGGGTGATCTGCCGCGCGTCACGGACTTGCAGGGGCGCTGAACGTGAGCTTGCCGGCACAGACTGCGGAGCATAGCGGGAGTTCGGGTTTCCGCAAACCATCGTGACTGCCTCGCTACATTTATGCCGGCAGCCGGCCCGGGCCATCCCGCCGGAAAGTGCCTACCCTACGCCCATCAGGCGATCCAGGCACCCTTTGTCCGCCAGCAGGCCCGCGCTGTCGGATGCATGGGCCACCCGGCCCCGGTCGAGCACCATGGCCCGCCGTGTCATGGCCAGCGCCAGCCGCGCGTGCTGTTCGACCACGATCACCGCCATCCCGCCCTGCCCGATCAGCTTGCCGATCACGCGCTGGAGTTCCTGCACGATGATCGGGGCCAGGCCCTCCATGGGTTCATCCAGCAGCAGCAAGGCGGGATTGAGCATCAGCGCGCGCGCAATGGCCAGCATCTGCTGCTCGCCGCCCGACAGCTGGTTGCCGAGGTTGCGCCGCCGCTCCTGCAGGCGGGGAAACAGCGCGTAGACGCGCGCGAGCGTCCAGTGCCCCGGCCGGGACACGGCGCTCAGGTTCTCTTCCACCGTCAGCGACGGAAACACCCATCGCTCCTGCGGCACCCAGCCAATGCCGGCCTGGGCGCGCTGGTGAGGCGGGAGGCACGCCAGGTCGCGCCCTTGCCAGCGCAGCGTGCCCCGGTGCACGCGCGTGAAACCCATCAGCGTGGCGAGCAGCGTGGTCTTGCCCACGCCGTTGCGGCCCAGCAGCGCCAGGCTGTCCCCGCTTTCCAGCGCCAGGTCGATGCCGTCGATGACCACGGCGTCGCCATAGCCCGCGCTCAGCGCTTCCACGCGCAGCAACTCAGCCATGCGCCGCCTCCCCAAGGTAGACCTCTTGCACGCGCGGATCGGCGGCGATCTCGGCCGGCGTGCCTTCGGTGAGCACCTTGCCGCCGACCAGCACCGTGATGCGTTCGGCAAAGCGGAACACCAGGTCCATGTCATGCTCGATGAACACGATCGTCATCTCGCGCGGCAACGCGGCAATGACTTCAAAGAGCTCGGCGCTTTGCGCCGACGGAATGCCCGCCGCGGGTTCGTCCAGCAGCAGGATCGACGGCCGCGCCGCCAGCGCCAGCGCGATTTCCAGCAGGCGCTGCTTGCCATACGGCAGCCGGCGCGTCTCCACATCCGCCTCGCCGTCCAGCCCCAGGCTGGACAGCACCGCCATCGCCTCGTCCACCAGCGCGCGCTGCGACGCCACCGTACGCGACCACATGTGCGCCTCCCCGGTGCGCTCGGCCACGGCCAGCACTACCGATTCGAGCACCGTCAGCCCCGGGAACAGCGTATTGATCTGGAATGTCCGCGTCATGCCAAGGCGCACGCGCGCATGCTGGGGCAGCCGCGTGATGTCCTGCCCGCCAAGCCAGATACGCCCCGAGGTGGGCGCCAGGGCTCCCGTCAGCAGGTTGATGAACGTGGTCTTGCCCGCGCCGTTCGGGCCGATCAGCGCATGGCGGGCGCCGGGCGCGAAGCTGAGCGAGAGTTCGCTGTTCGCCACGAACGCCCCCCAATGGCGCGACAGGCCTTCGGTCCGCAACAAGCCAGTCATGGCGCACCGCCTTCGGGCTGCCGCCCCGCACGCGCGGCCAGCCAGGCGCGCGCCGCATCGACCGCCCCCATGAGGCCTCCTTTCGCGAACAGCACCATCACCACCAGCATCAAGCCAATCCAGAACTGCCAGTACACCGGGTTGATGCCGGCGAGTACATCCTGGGCAATCATGAACAGCGCCGCGCCAGCCAGCGCGCCATACAGCCGCCCGGCGCCGCCGAGCACCAGCATGACCAGCAACTCGGCCGAACGCGGAAAGCCCAGCATATCCATGCCGACAAACTGCGTGGTCTGGGCCAGCAGCGCCCCGGCCACACCGGCAATCGCCGCCGACAGCGTGAACACGGTACGTAGCCGTCGCGGCACATCCGCGCCCAGCGCCGGCATGCGCCGCACGCCTTCGCGCACGCCGCGCAGCGACAGGCCAAAGGGCGATTGCGTCAGGCGCCGCAGCAGCAGGAACAGCACGAACATCACCGCCAGGCTGTACACGTAGGCAGTCCTGCCGGACAGGTCGAACTCGAAGACACCGAACAGGCGGTCCATGACCACGCCGGACAGGCCGTCCACGCCGCCCGTCACGAAAGCGGCCTTGTTGGCCGCCTCGAACAGCATCAGGCCGATGCCCAGCGTCACCATCAGGCGCGTCAGGTCACCGCCGCGCACCACCAGGAAACTGCAGAGCCAGCCAGCTACGCCCGCAATCGCCGCGGCGGCGAGCAGGCCGCTGAACGGCTCGCCCCAGCCATGCGCCGCGAGCAGCCCCGCGGTATAGGCGCCAAGGCCGAAGAATGCCGCGTGGCCCAGCGAGACGATGCCCGCATAACCGAGGATCAGGTCCAGCGACAACGCGAAGAGCCCGGTAATCAGGATCTGGCTGCCGAGGATCAGATAGTCGGGCAAGGCAAAGAAGGCCACCACGGGCAGCAGCCAGAATATGAATTCGGCCGGGTGCCAGTGCCCGTCTGGCAGCTTTCGCCGCGCAGGCGCCGGGGAGCCAGCGGTCTCGCGGGAAGCTGCGGCCGGGCGCAGCGCACGCATCAGCAGCTTCATGCGCGCCTCCCGTACAGTCCGGCGGGAAACAGGACCAGCAGCAGCACCATCATCGCGTAGATGACAAAGGCGCCGACCGCCGGCACGTAGTACTTGCCGGCCACGTCCACGACACCGAGCACCATCGCCGCGAGCAGCGGGCCCCGGATCGACCCCGCCCCGCCCACGGCGACCACGAGCAGGAAGTACACCATGTACTTGAGCGGGAACGCCGGGTCCAGTCCCAGGACATCCACGCCAAGCCCGCCGCCCAGTCCTGCCAGGCCGGAGCCGAGCGCGAACGTCAGACTGAACACGCGCCCTACGTTGATGCCGAGGCCGCGCGCGGCCTGCTGGTTGTCCACCGCGGCCCGCACCTGCGCGCCAAAACGCGTGCGCGCCACCAGCCAGCCAAGCGCTGCCGTCACGACCACCACCACGCCGATCAGGAACAGCCGGTACGCGCCCAGCTCCAGTCCGCCCACGCGCACCTGGCCGCGCAGCGTCCCGGGCAGTTCCACGGGCTGCTGGCCCGGGCCGAACAGGTAGTTGGCCCCAGCCATTGCCATGAAGGTAAGGCCGATGGAAAACAGCACCTGGTCCAGGTGGCTGGCCTGGTAGAGGCGACGGTACAGCATGCGTTCGAGCACCCACCCCACCGCCGCCGCGCCCGCGAATGCCGCCGGCAGCGCCAGCAGAAAGGGTACGCCTGCCCGGCTCATCAGCACCACGGCGACATACCCCCCCAGCATGGCAAAGGCGCCATGCGCGAGGTTGACGAAGTTCATCAGCCCCATGGTGACCGACAGGCCGACGCTGATCAGGAACAGCAGGCTGCCGTAGGCCAGGCCGTCAAACAGCACGCCCAGTAGACGCGTCATCGTGGTCGGTACTCCCGGTGCGGGAACGCTGCATTCAAGGAAAGGCCCTGGCCTGGCTCCGGCACCCCGGGCACGGATGCCCGCTTCGGCATGCGCCTGGGTACAGCTTCGAGGATGACGGAGTCAATCCCAACCAAGCTGCCGCCGTTGCGGCAGCAGCACTTTATCGGGCGGATTGTTGCGGCTGTGCGCACTTTTTGCAATCCGGCCCCACCCGCGGTGGGGTGCGGGCAGGAATCCGGCCAATCCGGCCGAATGCTTTACAAGGCAATCGCAGGGGACTAAGGTCAACCCGTGCCTTCCGCCTGGAAATCCGCCCATGTCGATCGACCGCCGCTCATTTCTTGCGATTGCCGCCGGACTCGCCGCCGCACCCCGCTTCGTGGCTGCCGCCGGCATCGCCGCGGCAGCCACGGTAGCGGCACCCCTTCGGCGGACCATCCCTGGCACCACCGAGGCCCTGCCCGTGATCGGCATGGGCACGGCCGACACCTTCAACGTCGGCACCGGTGCGGATGAACGCGCGCCACTGGCCGAGGTCATGGGCCTGTTGCTGCAGAACCAGGGCTCGGTCATCGACACGGCACCGAGCTACGGCAGCGCGGAAGCCGTGACCGGCGACCTGCTGCGCAGCGCCGGCGCGCGCGGCAAGGTCTTCCTGGCCACCAAGGTGTCCGCCCCCGCCGGCGCACCGGCCCAGGCGCAGTGGGCACGCTCGCTGGCCGACCTGCACACCGACAAGGTGGACCTGCTGCAGGTCCACAACCTCATCGACTGGCGCGACAACCTGCGCTGGATGCGCGGACTCCGGGAACAGGGCAAGATCCGCTACCTCGGCATCACCCACTATCGCGACGACGCCCAGGAGACCGTCGCGCAGATCGTGCGCAGCGAGCGCGTCGATTTCGTGCAGATCAATTATTCGATTGCGGAGCGCGGCGCCGAGCGTACGCTGCTGCCGCTGTGCCAGTGGCGCGGCGTGGCGGTCCTGGTCAACCGGCCGTTCCAGGACGGGCGCCTGTTCCGCGCGGTCAAGGACAGGCCACTGCCTCCCTGGGCGGGGGAGATCGACTGCAGTTCGTGGGGCCAGCTCTTCCTGAAGTTCGTGGTCAGCCATCCGGCCGTGACCGCGGCCATTCCCGCCACGTCCAAGCCCAGGAACATGGCGGACAACCTCGGCGCCGGACTCGGACGCATGCCGGATGCCGGCCAGCGCGAGCGGATCGCGGCGCTGCTCGCGTAGCCGATGGACAAGCATCCGCCCCAGCCCCGCACTGGCCCGCTTGCCCGGCTGCGCCATGGCTTGGGCATCCACCCCGGCGAAACGGGCGCCGTTGTCGCGGGCTTCCTGTTCTTCTTCTGCCTGTTCGCCAGCTACTTCATGCTGCGCCCGGTGCGCGAGACCATGGGCATTGCCGGCGGCGTGAAGAACCTGCAATGGCTGTTCACGGCCACCTTCGTCGTCATGCTGGCCGCGATTCCGCTCTATGGCGCGTGCTGCGCGCGTTTGCCGCGCCGGCGCTTCGTGCCATGGGTCTACGCGTTTTTCATCGCCAATCTGGTCGGCTTTGCCCTGGCCACGCATGCGGTGCCGGACAATGTCTGGCTGGCACGCGTGTTCTATGTCTGGCTCTCGGTCTTCAACCTGTTCGTGGTGTCCGTGGCATGGAGCCTGATGGCCGATGTGTTCCGCCCCGAGCAGGCCCGGCGGCTGTTCGCGATGCTGGCGGCCGGCGCCAGCGCGGGCGGGCTGGCCGGCCCGGTGATGGGCGGCTGGCTGGTATCGCATACCGGACTGACCGGCCTGATGCTGCTATCCGCGGCCCTGCTGGCCGCCACGCTGCCCGGCGTGGGCTGGCTGTTCGGCTGGCGCCGCCGCGCCGGCGCCGGCGTTGTGAAGCCTGGCGACGCCGTGGCCGCAGATCCGGCCCATCCCGTCGGCGGCGGACTGTGGGCCGGCCTGTCGCTGGTGATGCGGTCGCGGTACCTGCTGGGCATCAGCCTGTTCGTCATCCTGCTGGCCACGGCAAGCACCTTCCTGTATTTCGAGCAGGCCCGCCTGGTGGCGGAGGCGTTTCCGGAGCGCGCGCGGCAGACGCAGGTATTCAGTGCGCTCGACGCCGCCGTGCAGGCGCTGACGATCATCATCCAGTTGTTCTTCTCGGGGCGCGTGGCGCGCCGCTATGGGGTTTCCGCGCTGCTGACCATGGTGCCGCTCGCGGTGGTCGCCGGCTTCCTGCTGCTGGCGATGTTCCCGACCTTCAGCGTGCTCGCGAGCGTGATGATCCTGCGCCGCGTGGGCGAGTACGCGCTGCTGCGCCCGGGACGGGAGATGCTGTTCACCGTGGTCGACCCCGAAACCAAGTACAAGGCCAAGAACGTTATCGATACCGCGGTGTACCGCGCCGGCGACGCGGTAAGCGCGTGGGTCAAGACGGCTATCGACGCGATTTCGGGCCATGCCGCCACCGTGGCGCTGACCGGCGCCGCGCTGGCCCTGCTGTGGGCCTTCCTGGGGTGGTGGCTGGGGCGCCGGCATGAACTCCAGCTCGCGCAGCCGGCCCCCGCCTCGGCGCGTAACACCGCGCCGTCATCGGCGACGCAAGCGCGTTAGTGTGCCTGCGCAATCCGGAACGCAGCGACGGCCTGCCGCAGTGCCGCCGCCTGTTCTTCCAGCGAATGGGCCGCCGCGGAGGCTTCCTCGACCAGCGCGGCATTTTGCTGCGTCACCTGGTCCATCTGCGCCACCGACTGGTTGACCTGCTCGATGCCCGTGCGTTGCTCCACGGACGCCGCCGCAATCTCGCCCATGATGTCCGTCACGCGGCGGATCGATTGCGTGATCTCCGTCATGGTCGCGCCCGCGCGCGTGACCAGGTCCGAACCGCTGCGCACGCGATCGACCGAGGTGCCGATCAGCGTGCGGATTTCCTTGGCGGCCCCGGCCGAGCGTTGCGCAAGGCTGCGCACCTCTCCCGCCACCACGGCAAAGCCGCGCCCCTGCTCGCCCGCGCGCGCCGCTTCCACCGCGGCATTGAGCGCCAGGATATTGGTCTGGAACGCAATGCCCTCGATCACGCCGATGATGTCGGCGATCTGCCCGGAGCTGTCCGCAATCTGCGTCATGGTGGTGATGACCTGCTCCATCACCTCGCCGCCGCGATTGGCGATCTCCGACGCATTGTCGGCCAGTCCGCTCGCCTGGCGCGCGCTGTCGGCATTGTGTTGCACGGTGGTCGTCAGCTCTTCCATGCTTGCGGCGGTCTCTTGCAGCGAGGCCGCCTGCTGCTCGGTACGCGACGACAGGTCCGAATTGCCCGCGGCAATCTGCGCGGTGGCCGTGGCCACCGATTCGACGGAGGCGCGGATGCCGCTCACCGTGCCGGCCAGCTTGCCCTGCATGCGCTGCATCGCGAAGAGCAGGCTCGCCGTGTCACCGTGACGCAGCTCGATCTCGCGCGTGAAGTCGCCGTCCGCGATGCTGTTGGCAATCGACGCGGCATAGGCCGGCTCGCCTCCGAGGTCGCGGCGCACGCCGCGCAGCAGCCACGCGGCCAGCAGGGTCGCTGCGCCGCCCAGGATCACCAGCATCAGGATGGAGTGGATCAGCGCCTGACGGAATGCAGCCTCGATGTCATCGACGTAGGCGCCGGTGGTGACAGCCCACTCCCACGTCTTGAAGGCCTTGATATAACTGACCTTGGGCAGCGGCTCGCTCGCGCCCGGCTTCGGCCACATGTAGTTCAGAAAGCCCGCACCCTGGCCGCTCGCGATCTTCGCGATTTCCACGTAGATGGCCACGCCGTTCGGATCCTTCATCGCGGTCAGGTTCTTGCCCTCGTTCTCGGGCTTGAACGGGTGCATCAGCGAGCGGCCCGAGAAATCCGTGATCGAGACGTAGCCGTCCGTGCCGAAGCGCAGCGGGCGCAGGCGATCCTTGGCCAGCTTCTGCGCCTCTTCAACGGACATACCCTGGCTCGCGGCGTCTTTCTCGATGGCCGCGATCAGGCTGACCGAGGCCTCGGCGACGCTCTGCATCTCGCGTTGGCGTCCGGCGAACATCTCCGCGCGCGTGACGAACGCCTCGTACGTGCAGATGCCGAGCATGGCGATCCAGATCAGGCCAAAGGGGATCCAGAGCCGTTGGTTGAGGGTCAGAGTCTTCATTCCATTTACGATGTGGGGACGACGAACGAGCCATTGGGACGGGATGCAAACCCTGAACGCCAATGGCTCCAGCCTGCAAGCAACGGAACAAACCAACCATTGCTCACCCCACTTTCGAGGGGTACGCGATGCAATGCGTCCGATCAGCGGCCACGCGCGTCGAAGAAGTGATGCCTGTGTCTCCCCGCAAGGCCGTATAGTCATGCCTTTGGCCCACGCAGGCCGTCTGTTCCCCTTTCCCCCGGAGGATCCTATGAAGACCAAAGCCGCCATCGCCTGGAAAGCCGGCGCCCCGCTGACCATCGAAGACGTGGACCTGGAAGGCCCGCGCGCCGGTGAAGTGCTGGTGGAAATCAAGGCCACCGGCATCTGCCACACCGACTACTACACGTTGTCAGGCGCCGATCCGGAAGGCATCTTCCCGGCGATCCTGGGCCACGAGGGCGCGGGCATCGTCACCGACGTCGGCCCGGGCGTGACCTCGCTAAAACCCGGCGACCACGTGATCCCGCTGTACACGCCCGAATGCCGCCAGTGCAAGTTCTGCCTGTCGCGCAAGACCAACCTGTGCCAGGCCATCCGCGCGACGCAGGGCAAGGGCCTGATGCCGGACGGCACCTCGCGCTTCTCGATCGACGGCAAGCCGATCTTCCACTACATGGGTACGTCGACCTTCGCCAACCACATCGTGGTGCCGGAGATCGCGCTGGCGAAGATCCGTCCCGACGCGCCGTTCGACAAGGTCTGCTATATCGGCTGCGGCGTGACCACCGGCGTGGGCGCGGTCATCTTCACCGCCAAGGTGGAAGCCGGTGCCAACGTGGTGGTGTTCGGCCTGGGCGGCATCGGCCTGAACGTGATCCAGGGCGCGAAGATGGTGGGCGCGGACAAGATCATCGGCGTGGACATCAACCCCGCGCGCGAAGCCATGGCGCGCAAGTTCGGCATGACGGATTTCGTCAACCCCAAGGACGTGGGCAATGTCGTCGACCACATCATCCAGCTCACCGACGGCGGCGCGGACTACTCGTTCGAGTGCATCGGCAACACGCAGATCATGCGCCAGGCGCTGGAGTGCTGCCACAAGGGCTGGGGCAAGTCGATCATCATCGGCGTGGCCGAGGCCGGCGCGGAAATCTCCACGCGCCCGTTCCAGCTCGTGACCGGGCGCGAATGGAAGGGCTCGGCCTTCGGCGGCGCGCGCGGCCGCACCGACGTGCCGAAGATCGTCGACTGGTACATGGACGGCAAGCTCAATATCGACGACCTGATCACGCACACGTTGCCGCTGGAGCGCATCAACGAAGGCTTCGACCTGATGAAGCGCGGCGAGTCGATCCGTTCCGTGGTGCTGTACTGAGGAGCGCGCCGTGACCCTGGAACTGCTGTCAGAACACGGGTGCCATGGCGGCGTGCAGCGCTTCTACCGGCACGCATCAGCCGCCATCGGCCTGCCGATGCGTTTCTCGGTGTACCTGCCGCCGCAAGCGCGGGCCGGCGGCAAGCTGCCGGCCCTGTTCTACCTGGCCGGGCTGACCTGCACCGAGGAAACCTTCATGATCAAGGCCGGCGCGCAGCGCTTTGCCGCCGAGCACGGCCTGGTGCTGGTCGCACCCGACACCAGCCCGCGCGGCGCAGGCGTGCCGGGCGAGGCGGATACATGGGACTTCGGGGTTGGCGCGGGCTTCTATGTCGATGCAACCGAGGCGCCGTGGAACACGCACTGGCGCATGGAAAGCTACGTCACGCAGGAACTGTTCAACCTGGTGAGCCGCGAGTTGCCGGTCGACCCGGACCGGGTCGGCATCTTCGGGCACTCGATGGGCGGACACGGCGCGCTGGTGCTGGCACAGCGGCATCCGCAGCGCTTCCGCTCGGTGTCGGCGTTCGCGCCCATCGCCGCGCCGATGCAGTGTCCGTGGGGCGAGAAGGCCTTCACCGGCTATCTGGGGACGGACCGCAGCCGCTGGGCCGGGCATGATGCCAGCGCGCTGATGGCCGCCCAAACCGCGGCGCCCTTCCCGGCCGGCATCCTCGTCGACCAGGGGCTGGCGGACCAGTTCCTGCCGAACCAGCTCCATCCCGAAGCGTTCGAGGCCGCCTGCGTCGCGGCAGGCCAGCCGCTGACGCTGCGCCGGCATGCCGGCTACGATCATGGCTACTACTTCATCAGCACCTTCGTAGCGGACCATATCCGGCATCACGCCGGACAACTCTGACGACGCGGCGATGACGATGCGCGGCTCGCGCCGCGCATCGCTCAGATATAGCGTTCGGTCATGACCAGCGCGCTGAGGCGGCGGCGCTTCCAGAACATGCCGTGGATGCGCGTGAGCAGCTTGCGCAGCGTCGCCGGGTCCAGCGCGCTGAAGGTCAGCATGACCGCCGGATTGCTGCCATCGCCGGGCACATGCTCGGCAGCGTCGAATTCCGGCAAGCCGTACTTCACCAGGAACTCGCGGATCTCGTCATCGGTCGTGCCGGGCTCGATATTGCCGAGCAGCAGTACAGACATGGTGGCCTCCCTCCGTTCGCCACGTCGCCGTCATTCCCTGCGTTTCATCGGGCGCAGTCGACATCGCCCTGTGTGCCAAGCGGCAATGTGACGATGCGCACGGTCGCATCGTCGGGGCAGGCAACGTCGGAAAAACCAAGGCGACGCGCCAGGCGACGCATGGGAGTATTCATGGCCAGCACGAATCCCTCCATGCGCGCATAGCCCCGCGCACGCGCCGTGTCGATCAGCGCCGACATCAGCATGCGCGCCAGGCCTGCGCCATGCCAGTCATCATCGAGCGTGATGGCGAACTCGCAGACATCGCTGCCAGGCGCCGCCACGAACCGCGCGCCGCCCACCAGCCTGCCGCCGCGGTCCTTGCCCTCGGCCTCGCTGATGGCGACGAGCGCGCATTCATGGTCTGGTTGCGGGTGCGTGGCCTGTTCCACCATGGCTTCCGGCAGTTCCCGCATGGGGGCCATGAAGCGCGTGTAGCGGGCGTCGTCCGACAACCGGGCAAACGCGGCAAGCAATCCGGCGCGGTCCTGCTCACAGATTTCGCGCAGCAGGATCTGGCGGCCATCCCGCAAGGTCAGGCGGGTTGGCGTAAACGGCAATGGTATGGGTGCGGGCATCTGAGCACGGTTTGCGTCACGGGATGAACAGGAAACCCGGCTGAATCGCCGAAGCTCATTCACTGTAGTGCCAAATGACGCGCCGTGCAGGGCGCATGCGCCACGGTCGCGTATGAACGGGATTGATTCGAGCGTGATGACAACGCCGGAATGACGGAATGAAAAAGGGCTTCCGTTTCCGGAAGCCCTTTTCTTTCTGCATAGGTGGCGCGGCTGGCAGGATTCGAACCCACGACCCCTTGGTTCGTAGCCAAGTACTCTATCCAACTGAGCTACAGCCGCACGCGAGACATAGATTGTATCGCACTTTGGCTTTTGTGCAAGCCCCTTCCGGAAAAAACTTTGCTACCAGCGATAACGCGCGCCGACAGTGCCCCCTGCATTGTGTCCCGCCTTGACCTTGAACCACAACTTGACGCCGGACGCGGTATTGCCATGTGCGCCGATATTGAACGAGAACAGTCCGCGCAGCAGGTCCGTGTCGATCTTGGTTCCGTTGATGTTGATGGTCTGCTTGCGGCTGTCCTGCCACCAGTCGGCTTCGACAAACGGGTAGACGCCCGCAAGCCGGGTTGGCTGGGCGCCATACAGGCGCACGCCGAAACCCGTCGCACTGGAATCGCCCAGCATGTCGGGCGCCTGTGTCCCCGTGGCGGCATTGCCCGGCTGATAGGCAAGTTGCACGCGAGGTTGAATGGTCAGGCCGCCGGCATGGGGCACGACCGCATCGAGTGCCACCGCCATGGTGCGCACGCGGCTGTCCACGAATCCGCTGGCGGTGGTGATATCGTCGACATGAACCAGGATCCGCCTCGGGCCGTAGCGCAGGCGTTCGGTATCGCGGTCGATGTCCGCGAGGCCAGGTGCGTCGTCATCAGGCCCCGCACCTGTCGATACCTCGATGCGGGGGGAATAACCGGGTGGCGGCGCACTGTGTTCGACGGAGGAGACAGAACCTCGGCCAGCGGAGGCCGCACCGGCAGTCATCCCGCCAAGGTCGCTCGCCTGCACATGTTGCCAGCCGAGGATGGAATCCGTGCCCGGAGCACCCTCGTCCGCCCTGGCCACGGAACACACCAGCATGGCCAGCACGCAACAGCATTGCAGGGGATGGTGGCGCGCCCCATGCTGTGTCGCGGCACAGTCGTCGTGACACACGGGGTACACCCCGGCCTCCCTCTCTCTCGATGATGACAAGACCACAGTCATGGCAACCACCTTCGGACGTTATCAACGCTTGCCCGATTTGTTTGAGCATAGGTCAAATGCCCGCCAACTGGTAAGCGGCGAATGTCTGTTGCCACGCAGCCGCTGAGCCAGCGTTCCGGACAGTCGCGGTGACGTCCCGTTTAGTGGAGCAATGGCGTCGGCTTTGCCCGGGGCCCTGGTGGTTTTCATCAATAATGTCGAAATTCAACGATTTCCTATGCCTGTCCTGGCCGAAGCGGCGCGGGAGGAGACAACCATGGCGTTCTGGCGAAGACTTCGCCCGGTCGGCAATACCCACGCCAGCAATCCGGCAGCAGGCCGAAGCCGGAGCCTGAAGCGCAAGCTGTCGGCCGCCACCGCGGTGGCCGCGCTGTGTACGGTTGGCCTGGCTGCCCTGGTGATGGCCCGCGCGTATGGCGATTTCGCCGCGGCGCGGCAGAACCTGTATGACATCTGGGAATACCGTGTCCTGCTGGACGCGGCCAATGTGCTGTCGGCCGAACGCGGCCCCGCCAACAGTGTGCTGGGAGAGGCGCCGGCCGAAAGAAGCGCAGCGCGGGAGAGGCTGCGCGAATTCCGCGCGCGCAGCGACGCCGCGCTCTCGCGGCTGCTGGCGCCGCCACCCGCGCCAGCCGGCCTGCACCAGCACTCTAAGCCGCCATTGATGGTGGAGCGCGTGCGCGAGCGGCTGCGCCGGGCGCGCGCGGACATCGATGCGCTCGCAAGCCGCCAGCGCGAAGACCGGCAGATGGATGAACTCCAGCACGCCATCGAAGCCATGTTCGAAGCCGTGGATGCCTTGCAGCCGCTGGTCGGCTGGCAGGTACGGCAGTTGTCGGCATGCCACCCCGGCCTCTCGGCGCCTGCACTCACCGGCAAGATGCTCGGCGACCTGCGCGAGTACGGCGGGCGCGCGGCCTCGCAGATCATGGCGCCGGTTGCCGCGCACCAGCCGATCCCGATCCGCACCCTTGCCGATACATCACGCTCGCGCGGTCGCCTGGTGGAACTGTGGGAACTGGCCGGACCCGCCTACAACATGTACGGCGAAACCCCGCAGCTCCAGCAGGCGTACGCCGACGCGAGCTACCAGTTCTTTGGCCACGGGTTGGCCATGGTCGACAGCATGGTGATGCAAGGCCGCCAGTCGGGGCGCTACTCGATGACGCCGACGGAGTTCACCAACCGCTATGTGCCCACACTGGAGCCGCTGGAACGACTGCGCAGCGCATTCCTCGATGAGGTCATCGCGCATTTCGAGGCCGACCGCAAACGCGCATTGCACGTGCTCGCAATCGCCGGCGGCGCCACGGCGCTGATTCTGCTGGTGCTCGGCTACCTGCTGGTGTTCGCGCAGCGCTCGGTATTCCTGCCGTTGCTGCACGCGCGCGATGCCGTCATCGCCCTGGCCGAGGGACGCAGCCGCCCGGGCTTCGCCATGCCGGCAACCAGCCGCGAGATGCGGCGCCTGTTCGATGCGCTCGATATCCTGCGCCGCAAGCTGCGCGAGCGCGCAACGCTCACCGAGCAGCTCGAGCACCAGGCCCGTACCGACAGCCTGACCGGACTGCTGAACCGGCGCGCGCTGGAGCATATTGCCGCGCAACCCGCCAATCCGGACGGACCCGCGACCGTGAGCCTGATCCTGATGGACGTCGATCGGTTCAAGCAGATCAACGACCGGCATGGACACCCCGCCGGCGACGAGGTGCTGCGCGTGGTGGCTGACCTGATGCGCGACCTGGTGAATCCCGGATACGCGCTGGCCCGCTTTGGCGGCGAGGAATTCGCGGTGCTCGTGCCGGGCGCCGGCACCGACGAAGCCGCGTCCATCGCGCAGGCATTGCGCACGGCGATCTGCGCCGAGCCCATCCGCCTGGCCGACGGCAACCGGCTGCCCGTGACCGCCAGTTTTGGCGTGGCGACCGGTCGCATCGGCGCGATCCACTGGCCGCGCTTGTTTGCCGAGGCCGACGCCGCGATGTACCGCGCCAAGACCGACGGCCGCAATTGCGTGCGGCGCGCCGATCAACCCGCCGAGACCGTCGACGATTGAACCGGCACGCCGCGCCGTTCGGCGCGGTGCCCGCCCCAAGCCGTTGCCTCGGGCAAGGTCGCGACAGTAATTGTCGTGACCGTAAACGGAAAAAGGCCCGCATCGCTGCGGGCCTTTTCTGAATTTGGTGCCCAGAAGAGGACTCGAACCTCCACAGTGTTGCCACCGCTAGGACCTGAACCTAGTGCGTCTACCAATTCCGCCATCTGGGCTTCGTTCCGCTGCATTTCTGCAGCGATGCGAAGAACAAGATTATGCGTGGCAGCATGAACCTTGTCAACACTCTTTCGCAAAAAATCTCTGCGCGTCAGCGACCCTGCACGGCTTCCCCGCGCCTGGCCATGAAATCTACCTGCGCCGGCCGTCCCGGCAGCTGCAGCGCGGCCGTGGCCGGCGGCATGCTGGCCACGGTCTTGCCCCCGCGCAATACCAGCAGGCGCGTGGCGCGCAAGCGGATGGCCTCGACGGGATCGCGCGCCTGCAGCAGTACCAGGTCCGCGCGACAGCCCGGCGCAAGGCCGTAGCCCTCGAGACCAAGAATCTGCGCGGGCGTGGATGTCACGGCCGCAAAGCAGCTGCGCATCGCGTCCTGCCCGGTCATCTGGCCGACGTGCAGGCCCATGTGGGCCACCTCGAGCATGTCGCCGCTGCCCAGGCTGTACCACGGGTCCATCACGCAGTCATGCCCAAACGCAACCGGCACGCCTGCCGCGAGCAATTCGGGCACACGCGTCATGCCGCGCCGCTTCGGGTAGGTATCGTGGCGGCCCTGCAAGGTGATGTTGATCAGCGGGTTGGCGATTGCGGCCACGCCGGCCTCGCGCATCAGCGGCAGAAGCTTGGACACGTAGTAGTTGTCCATCGAATGCATCGAGGTGAGATGCGAGCCGGCGACGCGTCCGTGCAGGCCCAGCCGCACGGTCTCGCTGGCCAGGGTTTCGATATGGCGCGACATCGGATCGTCGCTCTCGTCGCAATGCATGTCGACGCGCAGGCCCCGCCCGGCGGCGAGTTCGCACAGCAGGCGCACAGACGCCGCGCCGTCCGCCATGGTGCGCTCGAAATGCGGAATGCCGCCGACCACCTCCACGCCCATATCCAGCGCGCGGCAAAGATTGTCGAGCGCGCCCGGCGCGCGCAGCACGCCGTCCTGCGGGAACGCGACGAGCTGAAGGTCGAGGTAGGGACGCACGCGCTCGCGCACGTGCAACAGCGCCTCCACCGCAAGCAGGCGCGGGTCGCACACATCCACGTGCGAGCGGATCGCCAGCAGCCCCCTGGCCACGGCCCAGTCGCAGTACGCCAGCGCGCGCTCGACCAGCGCATCCTGCGTCAGCAGCGGCTTCAGTTCGCCCCACAGCGCAATGCCTTCGAGCAGCGTGCCGGACTGGTTCACGCGCGGCAGCCCGTACGACAGCGTGGAATCCATATGGAAATGCGCGTCGACGAACGGCGGCGTCACCAATTGCCCCGCCGCGTCGATCTCGCTGGCCGCCTGCGCGGCGAGCGCGGGTTTCACCGCAACAATGCGGCCGTTGTCGATACCGATATCGATGCCAGTGCGCCCGTCGGGCAGCGTGCAGTGGCGCAGGATCAGTTCCAGCATGGTGGCTCCAGGCTCGGATGGTTCAGGTCAGCGCTCGCCCCGGCGGTACGGCTTCATCAGCGCCTGCGGATAGGTGGCGCGTCTAGCCACCAGGATCAGCGCGACGATCGACAGCACGTAGGGCAGCATCAGGTAAAGCTGGTAGGGCAGCGGCGGCAGCCCCGGCAGGCTGGCGCCGCCCTGCTGCAGGCGCAGCTGCAGCGCATCGAACGCGGCGAACAGCAGCGCGCCCAGCAGCGCCCGGCCGGGCCGCCATGACGCGAACACCACCAGCGCCACGCAGATCCAGCCGCGCCCGTTGATCATGTTGAAGAAGAAGGCATTGAACGCCGACAGCGTCAGGAACGCGCCGCCCACCGCCATCAGCGCCGATCCTGCCATGACCGCGCCGATGCGCACGGCGCCCACGCGGATGCCCTGCCCTTCGGCCGCCGCAGGGTTTTCGCCCACCATGCGCACCGCAAGCCCGAGCGGCGTGCGGTACAGCAGCCACGCAATCACCGGCGCGAGCAGCAAGGCCAGCAGCGTCAGCGCTGTCTGCGCGCCCAGCACCGGACCGAGCCAGGGCCCTGCGACCGGCACCTGCGCCAGCCAGCCCATCGGCGCGAAAGGCGTGATGGTCGGCGGCGACGATACCGAGGCAAAGCCGATCCGGTAGGCGTAATAGGACAGGCTCGTGGCCAGCATGGTGACACCGAGTCCTGCCACGTGCTGTGACAACGCCAGTGTCACGGTCAGCCAGCCGTGCAGCAGCCCGAACACCAGCCCCGCACCTGCCGCCACCGCCACGCCTCCCCACAGCGGCGCACCGTGGTATACCGCGAGCCAGCCGGAGAACGCGCCGGCCACCATGATCCCTTCGATGCCAAGGTTCAGCACACCGGCCCGTTCGCACAGCAGCACGCCCAGCGTGCCGAACACCAGCGGCGTGGCCACGCGCAGGACGGCGACCCAGAACGGCGCGGCGGCAAGGATGTCGAGCAGGTCCATCAGGCCACTCCCCGCACGCGGTCCAGGCGGATGCGATAGCGCGTCAGCATGGTCGCGACCAGCATGGCCAGCAGCGCCACCGCCACGATCACGTCGGCAATGGCGTTGGGCACCCCGACCGCGCGGCTCATGCCATCGGCCCCGACCAGGACTCCGGCCACGAACACCGAAGCTGCCACCACGCCGAGCGGGTTGAGCCCGGCCAGCATGGCGATGACCACGCCCGCGTAGCCGTAGCCCGGCGACATGTCGAGTGTGAGATAGCTCGTGCGCCCCGCCACCTCCACCACGCCGGCCAGGCCCGCCAGCGCGCCCGACAACAACGCCGCGAACAGCGTCACACGGCCCACCGGCATGCCGGCGAATGCGGCGGCACGCGCATTGGCACCCACCGCCCGCATCTGCAGGCCGAACACGGTGTAGCGGTTCATCGCCCACACCGCCAGCGCCAGCGCGCACGCCGCCAGCAGACCGCTGTGCACGCGCGAACGTTCCATCAGGCGCGACAGCTCCAGTTCCGGCAGCAGCGTTACGGACTGCGGCCACCCCATTGCCAGCGGATCTTTCATCGGGCCGTCGAGCATCATCGAGACCAGCAACAGCACGATGAAATTCAGCAGCAGCGTGGTCACCACTTCATCGACACCGAGCCGCAGCTTGAGCCATGCGGGGCCGAGCAGCAGCAGCGCCCCGGCCAGCATCCCGGCCGCGACCATCAGCGCGAACAGCACGCCGGCCGGAAGCTGCGCGGCCCACGGCGCGGGGCCGCCATCCACCTGCCCGCCAATGGCCACCGCAGCCAGCGCGCCAAGATAGAGCTGGCCCTCGGCACCGATATTGAACAGCCGCGCGCGAAACGCCACGGCCACGGCCAGCCCGGTCAGCATCAGCGGCGTAGCGCGCGTCAGCGTCTCCGACCAGGCAAAGCGCGAACCGAAGCCGCCTTCGAGCAGCGTCAGGTAGGCCCGCCCAACCGGCGCATCCGCCCAGGCGACCAGCAGCGCGCAGATCGCCAGCGTGGCCGCCACGGCGCCCACCGGCGCCGCCACCAGTGCCACGCGCGACACCGTTGCCCGCGCTTCAAGCCGCATCGCACACCTCCGTCCCGCCCGCGGCCGCGGCGCCTTCCGGGGCAGCCGCCGCGCCGGCCATGGCCAGGCCCAGTGTCGCCAACGTCCAGGCCTGCGCCGGGAGTGCCTCGGTCAGGCGTCCGCGATGCATCACCGCAATCCGGTCAGCGAGTGTCATCAATTCGTCCAGATCTTCGGAAATCAGCAGCACCGCGGCCCCGGCGTCGGCGGCGTCCAGAAGCTGCCGGTGGACATAGGCCACGGCGCCGATATCGAGGCCCCACGTCGGCTGGCTCGCCACCACCACGCGCGGCGCCTCGCCCTCGCCGGCCACCGAGAGCGCCCGCCCGAGGATCAGCTTCTGCATATTGCCGCCGGACAGCGTGCGCGTGGGCACATCGATGCCGCCGCCACGCACGTCGAAGCGCGCAGCCAGATCCCGCGCGAAGCGCCTGGCGGCGCCGCGCAGGATCACTCCCGCGCGCGTGAAGGCCGGCTGGCCGAGCTGCTCCGCGATCGCGTTCTCCCACACCGCGAGTTCTCCGACCGCCCCCTGCGCGTGGCGATCCTCGGGCACGCGCGCCACGCCGGCCGCGATCCAGCGTTGCGGCTCGGCCGGCATGACCTGGCCCGCCACCGTCACGGTGCCCGACGCAGGCGCGAGCATGCCGCTCATGACCTCCGCCAGCGTCACCTGGCCATTGCCCGCCACGCCGGCAATGCCGACGATCTCCCCACTGCGCAGCGACAGCGATACGTCTTGCAGCGCGACGCGCCCCGGCGATGCCGGCACGCTGACCCGCGCGAGTTCGGTGCGGACCTCCGCCGCATTGCGCAGCGCGGACCGCGTGCGCGCCGGCATCTGCACGACACGCCCGACCATCAGCTCGGCCAGTTCCGGACGCGACGTGGCCGCGGCGTCGCGCGTGGCCACAAGCCGGCCGCCGCGCAGCACGGCCACGCGGTGCGAGACGCGCAGCACTTCGTCGAGCTTGTGGCTGATGAAGATGACCGACATGCCATCGCCAATCAACTGGGCCAGCGTGGCAAAGAGGCTGTCGGCCTCCTGCGGCGTCAGCACGGCCGTCGGCTCGTCAAGGATCAGCACGCGGGCACCGCGATACAGCGCCTTGATGATCTCCACGCGCTGGCGCTCGCCCACTGAAAGCGCACCGACCCGCGCGTGCGGCTGCACGGCCAGGCCAAAGCGGTGCGACAGCTCCTGCACGCGCGCTCGCGCGGCGCGCCGGCGTTGCTGCAGTTGCCATAGCGGTTCGGTGCCTATCAGGATATTATCGAGCACCGACAAGTTGTCGGCCAGCGTGAAATGCTGGTGCACCATGCCGATGCCGGCCGCCAGCGCCGCGCGCGGATTGCCGGGCGGCAACGCCACGCCGTCGATCTCGACACTGCCGGCATCGGCCACGTAGTGGCCGAACAGGATATTCACCAAGGTGCTCTTGCCCGCGCCGTTTTCGCCGAGCAGCGCGAGCACCTCGCCACGCCGCAGGTGGAGCGAGATATCGTCGTTGGCCAGCAGCGCGCCAAAGCGCTTGGTGATGCCGGCCATGCGCAGCACCGGCGGCGATTCAGGCAGGAACATGGATGTCAGGAAGGGAACAAAAAAGGGATGTCTGGCGGCCGCCCGCCAGACATGGCCATCCGCTTGGCATCGCCGCAGGACGCCTACGGTGTGGACTTCGGCTCCGTTTCGACCACCTTCACGGGTTCCTTGCCATCAAGGATGGCCTTTTCCCTGGCGCGCACCTTGACCATCAGCTCGGCCGGCACCTTGCCCTCGAAGGTCCCGAGCGGCGCCAGTTCGGCCCCCTTGTACTTCATCAGCGAATACTGGCCGTAGTCCTCGTTCCTGAACTGCCCCGCCTTGACCTTGGCCAGCGCCGCGCCGATGGTCGGTTCCATGTTCCACAGTGCCGACGCCACCACGGTCGCCGGATACTGCGGCTGCGTGTTGATGACGTTGCCGACGGCGAGCTTGCCGCGCTCCTTGGCGGCATCGGATACGCCGAAGCGTTCCGCGTACAGCACGTCGGCCCCCTTGTCGATCATGGCGAAGGCCGCTTCCTTGGCCTTGGGCGGATCGAACCAGGAGCCGATGAAGCTGACCGTGAACTTCACTTTCGGGTTGACCGAGCGCGCGCCATCCATGAATGCGTGCATCAGTCGGTTGACCTCGGGGATCGCATAACCGCCCACCATGCCGATGTGGTTGGTCTTGGTCATGCCTCCGGCGATCATGCCGGTCAGGTAGGACGGCTCCTGGATGTAGTTATCGAACACGGAGAAATTCGGCGCCTGCGGCTTGCCCGACGAACCCATCAGGAACGCCGTCTTCGGGTAGTCCTTCGCCACCTTGCGCGCGGCGGATTCCACCGCGAATGACTCGCCGACGATCAGCGCTGCGCCCTGCTCCGCATACTGGCGCAGCACGCGTTCATAGTCGGCGTTCGAGACGCTTTCGGAGAACACATAGTCCACCTCGCCGCGGGCCTTGGCTTCATTGAGCGCCTTGTGGATGCGCGACACCCACTGCTGCTCCACCGGCACGGTGTAGACCGCTGCCACCTTCAGCTTCGCCTGCGCGTGGGCCAGCGGCACGGTGCCGATGACGGCCACGGCTGCGCCTGCGGCGGCCAGCTTCAGCCAGGTCCTGCGATTGCGTCCAGACCTCATGGTTCTCTCTCCCTTGTTTGAGTACTACGGTGTTGGCACATCCCGGGCAAGCGGCGCGGCCATGGGCAGGAGCCCGCAACCGCGCAGCAGCAGCGCCACCAGGTGCTCGGTGGCCAGCTCGAAATCGCGCCGCCCCAGTCGGCTCACACCGAGCACGGCGCAAATCTGCGATTCGAAATCGGCATAGGTCTGGGTGGCGGCCCAGATCGTGAAGAACAGGTGCTGCGGATCCACGCTGGCCATCTGCCCGTTGGCGATCCACTGGCGGATGACCGCGGCCTTGTGCGCCACCAGTTCGCGCAGCGCATGGCGCAGGACTTCGCCGATCTCCGGCGCGCCGTGCAGCAGTTCATTGGCGAACACGCGCGAGGCATCGGGATGGCTGGCGGACAGCCGCATCTTCGCGCGGATGTACTGTTCGAGCGCCACCTGTGGCGGCAGTTCGGCACGGATGGTCTCGGTCTCGGACAGCCAGAGCTGCAGCGTGTGCGCCAGCACCGCGCGGTACAGCGCCTGCTTGGTGCGGAAGTAGTAGTGCAGGTTGGACTTGGGCACGCCGGCACGCACGGCAATCTCGGCCATGGTGGCCCCCGCGAAGCCGGCGCGCGCGAACACGTGCTCGGCCGCGCGCAGGATCATGGCTTCGTTCTCCTGCCGGATGCGCCCGCCGCACGCTTCCCGCGCCAGGGGCAGGCGCCGCGCCGTGGCGGTCGCGGGCCCGTCCATCACCGCGTGCCGTAGAGGCGGTCCCCGGCGTCGCCAAGCCCGGGCACGATGTAGCCGTGCTCGTTCAGCTCCTCGTCGATGGCCGCCGTGACGATGGCGACGTCCGGGTGCGCGGCCTGCAGCGCCTTCAGCCCCGGGCGCGACGCGATCAGGCACACGTACTTGAGCATGGTCACGCCGCTCTCCTTGAGCCGGTTCAGCGCCGCGATGGCCGAATTGCCCGTGGCCAGCATCGGGTCCACCACGATCACGAACCGCTCCCGAATGTCCTCCGGCATCTTGAAGTAGTACTCGACGGGCTCGAGCGTTTCCGGATCGCGGTACAGGCCGATATGGCCCACGCGCGCGGCCGGCAGCAGCTCCAGCATGCCGTCGAGGAAGCCGTTGCCGGCCCGCAGGATCGACACCAGGCAAAGTTTCTTGCCTGCCAGTACCGGCGACTGCGTGGGCGCGATCGGCGTCCTGATGGCGATGGTCTCCATCGGCAGGTCGCGCGTGGCTTCGTAGGTGAGCAGCTGGCTGATCTCGCGCACGAGCCGGCGGAAGTTGTCGGTGGTGGTCTCCTCGCTGCGCGCCAGCGTGACCTTGTGCTGGACCAGCGGGTGGTCCACCACCAGCACGGAGGCGGCGGCAACCGGGGCATTGGCGGCTGCGGCCGGTGCCACGGGGACGGCAGACATGTCGTTCATGGTGACGCTCCTATGCAATCGGACTGAATCGGACTGGCGTGGAAATCAGGGATTGCACCGCCGGTCGGCGTCGGCCGGCGGGCAAGCGTAAGACTGCGCGTTCGCGGCGCTCAGAACACCGTGCCGTCGCTGTGGATCGCGAATGGCGGCGGCCCGCCGGCCCTGCGCTTGGCGGCAATCCGCCGCCCCGCGGCCCAGGTGCCGCCTTCGAGCACGCGCGCCAGCGGAAACGCCGTCTCGCTCAATCCGAGCGCCTGGCGCACGCCGTCGGCCACCAGGTCCAGCCCGGTCACCGTCAGCGCGCGCCATTCGACAATGACGGGCTCGTGCACCTCGTGCACCACCTGTGCAAACCCCGCGTCGCGCGGCACCATCAGCTCGAAATCGAACAGCAGGCCGCCGTTGCGGTACTCGGGCAGCCCGGTCAGCGCATCCAGTCCGGTAACGATCAGCCCGGCATCCTCGAGCGGCTCCAGCAGCGAATACGTCAGCCACTGGGTCAGCTTGTGGAACGGCACCAGCCCGCCGGGAGCCGCCGGGTGGCGCCAGGTATCGCCGAGCGAGATGCCGTCGAGCACGACCCGCCCCGGCCACACCGGCCCCAGCGCCACCAGCAGCGTCTTCAGGATGAAGCTCGCGTCGATGCGGTCATCGACCGCATTGGCCTTCAGATAGTCGAACAGGTTGCCGAGCCGCGCCGGCGAGCCGAACACGGCCGGCGTGGCCTGCATGACTTCGCCCAGCCGGCGCAGCAGCCCGGCGCGCCCCTCCAGGCCGACCAGCGGATTGTGCTGCGCCACCTGGAACGCCGTGGCAATGCTGGACGCATCGATGCGCAACAGGCGTTCGGCATCGGCACGCAGCGGATTGCCCGGCTCGGCCGAAAAGCCACCGCGCGCGAACAGGTCGAAGCTGGCCACGCCGAGCCCTTCGGAGCGGGTCAGGATCAGGTCGCTGGCCGGATCGCGGTAGCGCCAGTCGGGCCCGGCTCCGGCATCCAGCAGGACGCTGGGAATGACCAGGTCGATGCCGATGCGTGCGCGGTCCTCGCGGTGCTCGGGGCCGCTCAGCGCGGCGCGCTCGCACAGGATCTGCCAGCGGTCGAGCCGCTCGCCGGAGCCGCCGCTTTCGAAATGGCGCCAGCGGCTGTGGTACGGCACCCGCAGATCGGGGTAGCGCTGGCGGATGGTGCTGGCCACATAGTCGGCAATGGCATGCACGCGATCGGGATGCCAGGTGAACAGTTCAGACTGACCGGCCGCCACATGTTCCGTGATCGCCGCGCAATGCGTGCGCACCGCTTCGGCACAAAGCAGCGCCGCGGCCGGGTGCCCCGCCGGCACCGGACTGTACCAACCGCTGCCGAGGCCTTGGTCCGGCCCGCCGGGCCGGTCCGCTTCGGGATACGTGCTCATTCGTTCAACCCCCTGCCCTTTGCCAGGGCGAGTTCGTCGGCGTCAGGCGGCGTGTAGCGCGTGAAATAGCCGGCCGCCACCTTGGCGTCGATTTCCACGCGCGCATCCGCCGGAATCAGTTCTTCAGGTATGGCCACCTGCTCGACCACCTCGATGCCCTGGGCCACCAGCGCACCGTGCTTCATATTGCTCATCGACGCCCAGCGGTCGATGCGCCGGATGCCCAGCCAGTGGAAGACATCCGGCATCAGTTCCTGGAAGCGCATGTCCTGCACGCCGGCCACGCATTCCGTGCGGGCGAAGTAGGTCTCGGCGCGGTCGCCGCCCACCTGGCGCTTGCGGGCGTTGTAGACCAGGAACTTGGTGACCTCGCCCAGCGCGCGTCCTTCCTTCCGGTTATAGACCACCAGGCCTACGCCGCCCTGCTGCGCCATCTCGATGCAGACTTCGATGCCGTGCGCGAGGTAGGGCCGGCAGGTGCAGATGTCGGAGCCGAATACGTCCGAGCCGTTGCACTCGTCATGCACGCGGCAGGCCACGCGCGTGTCCGGCTGGCCCAGCTTGGCGACATCGCCAAAGAAATATAGCGTCATGCCGCCGATCGGCGGCAGGAAGACTTTCAGGTCGGGCCGCGTCACCAGCTCCGGGAACATGCCGCTGGTCTGCTCGAACAGGCTTCGGCGCAGCGCGGTTTCCTTGATCTCGAAACGGCGCGCGAGCCCGGGCAGGTACCAGACCGGGTCCACCGCGGCCTTGGTGACCCGCACGTCGCCGTTGGCATGGAGAATGTCGCCGTCCGGCCTGAGCCGTCCCGCGGCAATCGCGGCGGCCAGTTCGGGCATGTTGATATGCGCCCGCGTCACGGCAATGGTCGGACGGATGTCCACGCCTGCGGCGATGCGGTCGGCAAATGCGCTGGAAACGAGATGGCCCCACGGGTCGAGCGAGACAATCTTGTCCGGGTCCGCCCACTGCGGATGCGGGCCGATCGCTTCGGCCGGCGCGGTATCGGTCAGGTCCGGACGATGGTCGCGCTGCAAGCGGCCCGAGGCCACGGCGAGGGCCCGGTAGATGGCATAGGCGCCCGAATGCGTACCGATCACATTGCGTCGCTCCGGGTCTGTCAGGCTGGCGATCACCGGCCCGCGTTCCGCGGCCGTGGGCGCTCCCCAGTGGATCGGCTCGGCCGGTTTGTCGCGGCGCGCGTGCGAAGTCAGGACGATATGGTCGGACATGAGAGCCCTCGATTCCGTGATGGAATCCTGACCAAACGGTCAGGTTTACGATTCCATACTAGGCAATCTCTGTGCCATCACCCAATGCCCGTTTCCGGGCCATGGTGGGTCGTCGCACGGTGGCAACGGCGCCCCATTTTGCACTGAGGCATCGCACGCCTCTGGCGCTTGTGGTGCACGCGCACCACGAAAAAGCGGCACGGGCCGGGTTAGCCACGTGCCGCTCATGTCCTCAGCCGCTTTGCGCCGGATTGCACGCTCGGGCGGCCCGGATCCGCTTATGTCGTCGATTCCCCTCGGGCGCTGCGGCGACCGCCTGCCAGCAGTGCTCGCAACGCGGCGAACGGGTTGGTGCTTTCTACATAGCGGTGGAACAAGGTCCCGGCAACATTGCTCGCCAGCCAGGCGAACACCATGCCCAGTGCATTGAGCACCGGGCTGCCCGGCGCGAAGTGCGACACTACCGCGTTAACGATGAGGCAGACCGGGAAATGCACCAGGAACACGGAATAAGAGATGCGGCCGAAGAAGCCCACCACCGCCGCGCGCGGCCAGCTTTCGAGCCAGCCGCCGCGCCTGGCCACCGCCAGCAGCAGGGCCGTCGCCAGCGCGACCGCGATCCGCAGGCGGAAATCGACGATCAGCGCTGCCAGCCCGAGCGCCCCAAGCAGCAGCAGCGGAATGGCCGAGCGGTCGGCGTTGGACGCCCAGTACGCCAGCGTGCCCATGCCATAGGCGCCGAAGAAGTACACCGCCCAAATATCCCATCCGGCATCGCGGTTGAACCAGAACAGCGATGCCACCGCCAGCGCCGACACCAGAACGACGCCCGCTTGCGCACCCTGGCCCGAAACCCCGCGCGCCAGCCATAGCGCCGTCACCAGCAGCGCAAACAACTGCAGGTCGATCGCCACATACCAGACTCCTGCAGACAAGGCATCGACATCCAGCACGTTATGCAGCAGCAGCACATGGGCAAGGAATTGCATCAGGTGCGGCGGCGCGGGAATCGACTCGTGGACCATCCAGGTACGCGCGATGGCCGCGCCCGCGATGCTCAGCAATATCGCCGCGGCATAAGGCGTGACCAGCTTCTGGTAGCGGCGCCAGACCGCGGCCAGCGGATGCTGCCGGAGCGTCAGCCGCCCCTCGGGCGCAAGGCTGCGTGCCGCCAGGAAGCCGCTGACGACCAGGAATACCTGCACCGCAATGCGGGCGTACTGCGACAGCCAGTCCAGCGCGTCCGGGGCCAGCGAATAGGCTGCGTCGGACATGGGGCCGTAGAACGCCAGGTGATGGAGCACGATCAGTTGCGAACTGACCGCCTTGAGGGCGTCTATGCACGCCAGGCGCGAAGGACGGGGGCTCATTGTTATAAGAACGTTACAAATGCGATGGGCGCGATTTTACCCCCATATCGAGCACTGTTTGCGCCTTATTTGTCACAAAATGCGTAATCGTTACACAAATCACCAGCATGTGCCGTTTCCGGGGCGGCGAGCGCTTGTCTTGCCGACAAGGCATTTGCTTATGACAAAGTTGTCCTTCTCGTGCGCCAGTTCCGGGTATACCCTCACACCTTTGCTGCAACTGGCGTCACTGCGCCGCGCCTGCCTTCCACATGCTGTCCATCCAATCGTTCGCTTCCCCTCGCAAGCTATTCCGTCCTCTGGCTGCCCTGCTGCTGTCCCTGGCCGCACTGTCTCCGCTTGGCGCCCACGCCCAGAGCCCGGTGCTGGACAAGATCCGCGACAGCGGCACCATCGTGCTCGGCTATCGCGAATCCGCGCTGCCGTTCTCGTTTGCCGATGACAAGGGCCAGCCGGCCGGCTATGCCGTCGACCTTTGCCTGCGCGTCGCCGAGGCTGCCCGCCAGAAACTGGGCCTGAAAGACATCAAGGTACGCTGGATGCCGCTCACGCCGCAGAACCGCTTCCCCGCCATGGTCAATGGCCTGGTGGACCTGGACTGCGCGCCCAATACCAACTCGCTGGAACGTCAGAAGCAGGTGGCCTTCAGCGTGTCGCACTATGTGTCGACCGTGCGCATGCTGGTGCGCGCGGACTCCGGCATCCAGTCCTTCGCGGACCTGCGCGGCAAGACCGTGGTCACCAGCGCCGGCTCCACCGGCGACCGCCATGTGCGCCGCCTGAAGCAACAGTACGGTTACCGCGACATCTACGCCAAGGATCATGGCGAGTCGTTCCTGCTGCTGGAATCGGGCCGCGCGCAGGCCTTCGTGATGGACGATGTCCTGCTGGCGGGCCTGCGCGCGCGCGCCAAGGATCCGTCCCAGTATGTGATCGTCGGTCCGGCCCTTTCGACGGAGCAGAACGCGCTGATGATGTCGAAAGCCGACCCCGAATGGAAACAGTTCGTGGACCAGACGCTGGCCACCACCTTCGCGGGCCAGGACATCGCGTCGCTGCAGAAGCACTGGTTCCAGCAGCCCATCGGCAGCCGCCGCATCAACCTCGCCCTGGCCCCGTCGAACCAGGTGCGGGAAGCCTGGAAGCATCCGTCCGACACCGCGACGGAGTGATGTCAACGTATCAGGCTCAGGCCGCCTGATGTGGCAATCCATGATTTCCATAAGACCTACCGCCGGGTAGCCCCCAAGTTGACAGCCCGACAGGAGCTTGGCGACACTGAAACCGGTCGCTCCCGCCAGAGGAGCAACCGCGAGGAACCGCCCGACGGGGTGGCATAACCAGGCAGGACTCAGGAGAAATCATGAACAAGTTCGTTGCGACCGCGATCGCGCTCGCATTGGGCACGGCTGCTGTGGCCGCCCACGCGCAATCCGGCGGCAAGAAGTTCGACCCGTATACCCAGGGCGCCAAGTCCGGTCAGAAATTCGACCCGTACACCGAGGGTGCCAAGACCGGCGACAAGTTCGACCCGTACAGCCAGGGCGCCAACAAGAGCACCCGCAGCGACCTGACCGACGCCTCGGCCCCGGAAGCCAAGAAACCGGCCAAGTCGAAGTCCAAGAAGAGCAAGAAGAAGGCCGCTTCGGCGCCGGCGGCCAGCTGATACACGGCTAGCCATGCAAGAAAGCCCGTGCGTGTGCACGGGCTTTTTTGCATTTCGGGGATGCAGCGCCGGAAGCCTGCCGATGGGGATCTACGGCGCTTGCGTATCCTGCTCCAGCGCCGTCACGTCGATGCGCTGCACTTTCCCGTCCTGCCTGACCTCCGTCCGCAGCACGAAAGCCTCGGCCGGGCAATACCAGTCGGTGATATGCATGACCGAAGGTTCGACCTGCACGACTTCTTCACCGACCAGCAGCGGCCCGAGGGACGTGCGCTTGTCATAGGTAATCGGCAGGCATTCCTTGCGGCCCATGACGGTATCGATCATCTGCCGGCGGCCGACCTGGCGCGAACTGATATGGATGGAGGCGTGCAGCGCGCGCATGGTGCTGACCACCTCGTCCGAACCGAGCGGATAGACCTTCAGCGACAGGCTCGATTCGAACGTCTCGCCCTCCAGCGTGGTCCCTTCGCGCAGGTTCATGCCGGCATAGTTGAACACCCCGCTGCCTTTGAACGCCGCCTCGCCATACATGCGCGCGTAGCGCGCACGGGCATTGATGACGGCGTGCTGGCTTTCGATGCTGGTCTGGTCCGCGGGCGTGCGCCGGTCGATATTGACCTGGTGCACCTGGTCCATGATGACGGGCGGCCCCATCAGCGCCGACATGGCCGATTTCGACTTCACCTCGAGTTGCGCGCGGCACCCGGAGGCACTGCGCCCGACATCACGCAATGTCATGGTGATCGACATCGGCAGCGCACCGTCCCCCTCCATCTGCACGTGCGAACCCGAGCGGAACCAGGGCGCGTCGCAGAGCACGGCGCCGGCCGATGGTGGCGCGGAAGGCCCGGGCGCGATGGGGCCCGGATGCGAATCTGGCCGCTGCTGGGCCCCGGCAACACTGGCCAGCAGTAGTGCCAGCACGCCCGCAGCGCCGTTTCGCCGGAAATGCTGCGCCTTTGTCTTCACATGAATCCCTGTCTAGAATGATCTTGCGCCCGATCCGGCCGCGACTGGATCAGGCTGGCAATCGGCCTGTTCCAAAGTTAGCGCGTTTCCCGTGCACTGTCTCGCCGTGCTTTCGGAGTCTCGCCGTGCTTTCGGAGGCCGGTCCTGGCTGGCGCCCCCGATACCTCGCAGGAGATCCCATGCTTCAGTACTACGCGAAATTATGGTGGGTGATCGCATTGCGCGGTCTGCTGGCGCTGGTTTTCGGCATTTGCGCGTTCTTCGCCCCGATCGCCACGCTGGCCGCGCTGATCATCCTCTTCGGCGCATTTACGGCGGCCGACGGCCTGATGGCCCTGCTGATGGCGATCTCCGGCAAGCAGCGCGAAAGCAGCGACCGCTGGATCCTGGCGCTGCAGGGCCTACTGGGCCTGGGCGTCGGTGCGCTCACCTGGCTGAGCCCGACCATCACGGCATTGTCCCTGCTGATCTATATCGCGGCATGGACGCTGGCCACGGGCGTGCTGCAGATTGTCGCAGCGGTGCGCCTACGGAAGGAGATTCCCAACGAATGGTGGCTGATCCTGACCGGGCTGGTCAGCATCGCGTTCGCCTTCCTGGTGCTGTGGCGGCCATTGGCCGGTGCGCTCGCCGTGCTCTGGCTGATTGGGTCCTGGGCCATCGTGTGCGGCATCCTGCTCCTGGGGGTTGCGCTGCGGCTGCGCAGCATGCGGCCGGGGGCCATTTCCCAGCCAGCCTGACTTCGGCAGAACGGTTGCCCACGGGGCGGTCACCGGCCACCCGAAATCAGGACGGGTGCCTCACCCGTGCTACCATTGCCGCCCGCGAGAGGGACGGTCGGAGCACCGGGGAAAAGATACGCTTGAATCACAAATCAGGTCAAAAACTGGCCTGACGGCTTGCCTTGTCCACCGGGGACCGGCCGCAAGCGTTGTGACGGCTTCCCGCCATGCCCGGTATCCCAGTTGCAGTCGGTTCTGCCTGTCGCGCCACGCGATGCAAGCCATTCATCCGTCGACAATTCCATGGAGTTCTATGCGTAGTACATCGACCTCGCGCTATGCCGGTCTGTCAGTTGGCGTGATCGCCCTGATCAGCATCGGCATCCTGCTGGTCTGGTTCGGCTCGCTCGAGATGCGCCACTTGCTGCGCTCGGACGAAGGCCGCTACGCCGAAATTGCCCGCGAGATGTTCGTCAGCGGCGACTGGGTGACGATTCGCTACCAGTCGCTCAAGTACTTCGAAAAACCGCCCTTCCATCTCTGGGTGACCGCGCTGTCCTATACGCTGTTCGGCATTGGGGACTGGCAGGCGCGGTTGTGCGTGGCGCTGTCCGGCGCCATCGGCCTGCTGGTTTCGATGCTCGCCGCGCACCGCTGGTTTGGCGCGCGCGCGGCCCTGCTGACGGGGCTGGTGCTGGTCGCCGCGCCGATGTGGAACGTGGCGGCGCATTTCAATTCGCTGGACATGGCGCTGTCGGGCGCGATGGCCTGCGTGCTCGCCTTCATGCTGCTGGCCCAGCACCCCGAAGCCACGCCGGCGGCCCGCCGCAACTGGATGCTGGCGTGCTGGGCCGCCGTGGGCGTGGCCATCCTGACCAAGGGCCTGGTTGGCATTGCCCTGCCCGGGCTGGTGCTGGTGGTCTATACGCTCGTCACGCGCGACTTCGGCCTGTGGGGCCGCCTGCATCTGGTGGCTGGCATCGCGCTGATGCTCGTGGTCACCGTGCCCTGGTTCTGGCTGGTGTCCGAGCGCAACCCCGAATTCCTGAACTTCTTCTTCATTCACGAGCATTGGCAGCGCTACACCTCCACGGTGCATTCGCGCAAGGGCCCGCTGTGGTACTTCGTGCCGCTGCTGGTCGCGGGCTTCCTGCCATGGCTGGGCGCCTTCCCGGGCATGTGGCAGGCCGTGCGCGAACGCGCCGGCGTGGCACGCGGCAGTGCCCCGCGGCCGTTCCAGCCGGCGCTGCTCGCCGCCATCTGGGCCATTGCCATCTTCGTCTTCTTCAGCCTGTCGGGCTCGAAGCTGCCGGGCTATATCGTGCCGATCTTCCCGGCGCTGGGCATCCTGGCTGGCGTGGCGCTCGACACCACCACCGAGCGCTCATGGCGGCGGCAGGTGAACTTCATGCTGGTGCTGGCCATTCTCGGCTTGCTGGCCAGCCCTTACCTGGCAACGCTCGACAAGCCCAGCACGCCCAATGCGGTCTACCGCGAATTCGCGCTGTGGATCGGCCTGGCCTTTGCCTGCATGCTCGCCGGTGCGTTGCTCGCCCGTCACCTGATGCGTGCGCGTGGCGTATTCCCCAGCATCGTCGCTTATGCTGTGGCCATGTTCCTGTGCGCGACACTGGCCTTGCGCGGGCATGAAGCCATGGGCCGCCCGGCTTCGGGCGCCGACCTCGTGCCCGCGATCAGCGCGGTGCTGACGCCCGACATGCCGGTCTACAGCGTGCGCCTGCTGGACCACACCCTGCCGTTCTACCTGCGCCGGACTACCATCCTCGTGGAGCACCCCGACGAGCTGGAGTTCGGTGTCGGCCAGGAGCCGCAGAAATGGATTCCGACCGTCGACGCGTTTGTCGAACGCTGGAAACAGGGTCCGCACGCCATCGCCATCATGTCGGCCGACACGTTCCAGGACCTGAGCGCGCGCGGCGTGCCGATGCGCACGGTCGCCGAAGACAAGCGCCGCATCGTCGTTGCCAATTTCCCGCTGCCGGCACAGGTCCGGCCGCAATCTTCCAAGGACTGAACCCGGCGCCATGACGCTATCCACTTTTGCCTTTATCTTTACCGGCGTACTGCTCAACGCCGCCGCGCAACTGCTGCTCAAGGCCGGCGTCAACGCCGTCGGCGCCATCACCATCGAACGCAGCACGCTGCTGGTGACGGCACTGCGCGTGCTGACGCAGTGGCCAGTGCTGGCCGGGCTGACGCTCTATGTCGTCAGCGTCGGCGTGTGGATCGTCGGGCTGTCGCGCGTGGACGTGTCGATCGCCTATCCCATGCTCTCGCTCGGCTATGTGGTGAATGCGCTGGCCGCATGGTGGCTGTTCGGCGAGATGATCGGACCGCTGCGCGTGTGCGGCATCCTGCTGATCCTGGCCGGCGTGTTCCTGATCGCGCGCTCGTGAACCGGCGCCCAACTGTGCTGCATTTCTACTGGCAAGCTTCCCGATGACCGCTACCGCCGCTTCCGAATTCCTTCCCTTCGTCCGGCCCGAGATCGACGCCGGCACCATTGCCGAAGTCGGCAAGGTGCTCGCATCCGGCTGGATCACCTCCGGCCCGAAGATGCAGGCGTTCGAGGACGCGCTGTCCCAGCTCTTCGGCGGGCGCCCCGTGCGCACCTTCGCCAATGGCTCGGCGACGATGGAGATCGCCCTGCGCATCGCGGATATCGGGCCTGGCGATGAAGTCATCACCACGCCGATCACGTGGGTCGCCACTGCCAACGTGGTGCTGGCGGTCGGCGCAAAGCCGGTGTTCGTCGACATCGACCCGCGCACCCGCAACATCGACCTGGACGCCGTGGAAGCGGCCATCACGCCGCGCACGCGCGCGATCATGCCGGTGTACCTGTCGGGCCTGCCCGTCGACATGGAGCGGCTCTATGCGATCGCCGCAAAGCACAGGCTGCGCGTGATCGAAGACGCCGCCCAGGCCATCGATTCGCGCTGGCAGGGCAAGCGCATCGGCGCGTTCGGCGACCTGGTCAGCTTCAGCTTCCAGGCCAACAAGAACATCACCAGCGTCGAAGGCGGCTGCCTGGTGATGAATACGCCCGAGGAAGCCGTGCGCGCCGAGCGCCTGCGCCTGCAGGGCGTGATCCGTTCCGGCATGGACGGCATGGACGTGGAAGAGCCCGGGGGCAAGTTCAACCTGACCGACGTGAATGCCGCGATCGGCCTGGCGCAGCTGGCCAAGCTGGATGGCATCACCGCGCGCCGCGCGGAACTGGCCGAAACCTATTTCCGTTGCGCCGCCGAAGCAGGACTGGCCGAGCTGGGCATTGAACTGCCGCTGCCGCTGGATCCGCATCAGGCCACCACCAACTGGCACATGTTCCAGGTCGTGCTGCCCACGGAGCGCCTGGAAGGCGGCCCGCAGCAGGCGCGCCACAACGTCATGCAGGCCATGCGCGAGCGCGGCATCGGCACCGGCGTGCACTATCCCCCGATTCATCTTTTCACCTACTACCGTTCCCTTGGCTGGCGCGAAGGCATGCTGCCGCACGCCGAGCGCATCGGGCGCGGCATCGTCACGCTGCCGCTCTTCCCTGCCATGCAAGCCGCCGACGTGGAACGGGTCTGCGCAACTCTCAGCGAAACATGCAAACGTCTCTCCAAATGAGCCCGGTCGAGGTTTCGGTCGTCATCCCGGTCTACAACGAAGAGGACGGGCTGCAAGCCCTGTTCGACCGCCTGTATCCGGTGCTCGACGACCTTGGCGACTCGTACGAGGTCATTTTCATCAATGACGGCAGCGTCGACCGCTCGGCGGCGATGCTCGCGGCGCAGTTCCACAAGCGCCCGGACGTGACCCGGGTGGTGCTGTTCAACGGCAACTTTGGCCAGCACATGGCCATCCTCGCCGGCTTCGAGCATACGCGCGGCAAGATCGTGATCACGCTGGACGCCGACCTGCAGAACCCGCCCGAGGAAATCCCGCGCCTGGTGCAGACCATGCGCGAAGGCCACGACTACGTCGGCACCATTCGCCGCCAGCGCAACGACACGGCCTTCCGCCGTTATGCGTCGCGGGCCATGAACGGGCTGCGCGAGAAGATCACCCGGATCCGCATGACGGACCAGGGCTGCATGCTGCGCGCGTATGACCGCAACGTGGTGGACACCATCAATGCCTGCCGCGAGGTCAACACCTTCATTCCCGCGCTGGCCTACACGTTCGCGTCGAGTCCGGTGGAGATCGAGGTCGGCCACGAGCAGCGCCACGCGGGCGAGTCCAAGTACTCGCTGTACCAGCTCATCCGCCTGAATTTCGACCTGGTCACCGGCTTCTCGATCGTGCCGCTGCAATGGTTCTCGGCCATGGGGACGATCCTGTCCCTGTTGTCCGGGGTCCTGTTCGTCGTTCTGGTGGCGCGCCGCTTCCTGTTCGGCTCGGAAGTCCAGGGTGTGTTCACCCTGTTCGCCGTGAACTTCTTCCTGATCGGCATCCTGCTGTTCGGCCTGGGCCTGCTCGGCGAATACGTGGGCCGCATCTACCAGGAAGTACGCGACCGGCCGCGCTACCGCATCAAGGCCGTCCTTGAGGCGGACCCGGCCCGCCAACGGACGGAGGCATGATGCGCGCGGTTGTCTTTGGCTACCACAATGTCGGCGACCGCTGCCTGCGCGTGCTGCATGCGCGCGGCGTAGAGGTGGCGCTGGTCATCACGCATCGCGACCGTGCCGACGAGAACATCTGGTTCCGCCGCGTGGCGGACACCGCCACGGAACTGGGTATCCCATTCGTGTACGGCGAGGATCCGACCGACCCGGCGATCGCGCAGGCCGTGCGCGACGCCCGGCCCGACGTCATCTTCTCCTTCTACTACCGCTCGATGATCCCGGCCAGCGTGCTGACGCTGGCGCCGCAAGGCGCGTTCAACATGCACGGATCGCTGCTGCCCAAGTACCGCGGCCGCGTGCCGGTCAACTGGGCCGTGCTGCACGGCGAGACCGAGACCGGCGCCACGCTGCACGCGATGGAAGCCAAGCCCGACGCCGGCTACATCGTCGACCAGACGGCCGTGCCGATCCTGCCGGACGACACCGCCGGCGAAGTCTTCGAGAAAGTCACCGTGGCGGCCGAGCAGACACTGTGGCGCGCGCTGCCGGCCATGATGGCGGGCAAGACGCCGCAGCTGCCTAACGTGCTGGCCGAGGGCAGCTACTTCTCGGGCCGCCGCCCCGAGGACGGCCGCATCGACTGGAGCCGTCCCGCGGCCGAGGTCTACAACCTGATCCGCGCGGTGGCGCCGCCCTACCCGGGCGCATTCACCGACATTGCCGGCCAGCGCTTCATCGTTGCGCAGGCGCGCCGCCCGCTGTCCGCCTCTACGCCGGCTACGCTGCCGACCGGATGGCGCCCCGGCCTGCATGTCAGCCAGGGCCAGATCGTCGGCCTGTGCGGCGACGGCGGCCAGGTGCGCATTGACACCCTGCTTGCCGCCGCGACGTCGTCCCCGGTCACCCCGGAGTCGCTTGCCCCCATTCTTACCGAACAGTCCAACGAGGAAAACCGATGAAAAAGGTCCTGATTCTTGGCGTCAACGGCTTCATCGGCCACCACCTGACGCGCCGCATCCTGGAAACCACGCCGTGG